>JAUNXU010000098.1 GCA_030539615.1 Methanobacteriaceae archaeon
TTCTTCTTTTGTTTCAGGTATTGTTTCTTCTATGTTGGTTGTTTCTGGTATTATATCTTCTGATGGGACATGTTCTGGTATTATTTCTTCGGTGTGATCTATCATTATTTCTTCTTTTGTTTCAGGTATTGTTTCTTCTATATTGGCTGTTTCTGGTATTATTTCTTCTGTTTGTATAGCATGTTCTGGTATTATTTCATTTTCATCTTCTTTAATACTTTCTTGTTTTAAAGAAATGTCAGGAGAATATTGTGTTTCTTCTACATTAGGGTTATCCTTATAAATTGGGAAGTCTTTAGGAGTTGTTTTATCAACATCTATTTGTCTTGGTTTAAATGTTCTTATTATTGTTTCTTTTAATAAACTTAATGATCCTTTTACTGTTTCTTTTACAGCATCAGTTTCTTCTGTGAATGTTTCTTTAATCTCTTCTTTTTCATCATCATCAAATATTTGTTGAGGTCTTTCTCCTAATTCTTTATTTAATTCTTCTTGAACATCTTCAAATGGTGTTGGATTTTCTTTAATATATTTTTTAAGCCATGAAGCTAATGGATACTCTTTTATTTTATATTTTTCAATCCAGGAATATCCATCATAGGGATCTATAATATTTAAATTTCCACTTATTATATCAGCTTCCATTATTATATGAACTTCATTTCTTTTTTCTAATCTATTTTCAAATTCAGTTATACCAACTATCTTATCAGTTGTAATGAGATATCCTGTTTTTTCATGTATGGATGTTATTGCAACATCATCAAAGTTTTCTTCATCTGTTACTTCTGCTCCAGGTATTTCCCAAATGTTGTTATTGTTTTTTGATTGTTTTTTGAGTAATAATATTTTATTATGTTCACTTTGTATTAATACTCGGACATACATTTTAAATGTTCTATTTTTCATTATTTATTCATTCCCTTTTCTTTATGAGGTGATTCTTTTTTTAAAAACTTGTAACTTTATTTAATTCCTAATATTATAATCTTTTTTAATTGATTAATTTTTTGTTTAATATAATTATTATTTTTTTTCATTTTTAAAAAAAAATATTTTTAAGGAGAAAATAATTAATTTATTCTATTAAACGGAATCTTTTAATAACAAAGTCTTTATTTAAAGATAATACAAATGATGCTGCTCTAGGACCTTGTTTTTTACCAATAATTGTTTTATAAATTGCTTGGAATGCTTTTTGAGGTTTCATACCAAGACCTTCTAATATTTCATACATTTTATCATGGAAGTTTACATCATTATTAAATTCTTCTTTTTCTAATATATCAGCTGTTTTTGATAAAAATTCTTTTTGTTCATCAGTAATTTCAATTCTAGGCATTTTCTTCATTACTTGGAATTTAACAAATTTTGGAGCATATGTTTTAAGCCAAGTATCAATATAATTTAATCTTTGAATAAATTCTTTATTATCTTCTTCTGAAAGTTCTTGATAAGTTATATCTTTTAATCTGTCAGGTAATTGATTATTTCTTGTTAATATATCATAAATTTGTTCTGGGTTTCCATTTGCTATTTGATAAGCTACAGTTAAAAATCTGTATTGTGGTTGGAATGGTATAACATCTGAATTTTTAAGTTGAGAAACTTCATATATTTTTGATAGTTTTTCTTTTTCTTTTTCATTACTTGCTTCTTCTTGATCATATGCTATTCTTTCTACACGATCATATTGATCCATTAAATCTAAGAAAGGCATTTTAGGGCTGAAATCTTTAGGTTTTAATGGTTTATTTCTAAATAAGAAATAATTTAATGTTTCAGGTTTTCCAATTTCTAACCATTGTCCAGGGGTGAAAAATACTCCTTTAGATTTAGACATTGCATCACCATCTAAAGTAATCCATTCATAAGGGACAGGATATGGTGCAGGATAATTATAAACTTCTTTTGATATAAGTTTACTTACATCATATGAACCACCACTAGCAGCATGATCTTTTCCAAAAGGTTCACATGTTATATTTAATAATTTCCATCTAGCAGCCCATTCTACTCTCCAAGTTAATTTTCCTTTTCCAGTAGTATAATCCATTTCACCATCATGACCACATTCACATCTGTATTTTATGTTAGTGTCTTTATAATCATATGCAAATGTTGTATTTACTCTTCCACATTTTTCACAAATTGGATTATATGGTAACCAATCTTCAGCTAATGGATGTTCTCTATATTGATTGAATATTTCTATTATTTTATCTTTATTTTCTAAAGCAATTTTTATTGATTCATTATATGCACAATTCATGTATAAATCTTCACCAGATGTAAGTTCAATATCTTCAATATCAAATTGATCTAATGTTTCTACAAATGGTTTTTTAAAATGTTCAACAAAATTTTCACAACAACCTTCAGGACATGGTATGTTTGAATATGGTTGTCCAAGGTATTTTTCATAAGATTCTGGTAAAGGATAAGGTACTTTTCTTAATGGATCATGATCGTCAGCTATCCATAATGTACGTGCTTTACAACCAAGTTTACGTAATTGTTTACTAACAGCATTTGCTATAAATACATCACAAGAATTTCCTATATGGATTGATCCAGATATGGATGTTCCACTTGCAATGACATGTTCTTCAATATCTTGTTTACTAAGTTCTTTTGCTATTCTTTCGGTCCAATGTTCTATCATTTATTATCACAAATTGTATCATTTTTTTATTAAAATAAAAATAAATATTTTTTAATTTTAGACAAAATTCTAATTATTAAACAACCAATAATTTTTTAAGTAGTTTTGATTTTTTGTTTAAATAATTAATATAATTTTATAATATAATCTTTAAATTGTCCCAATGCCAATGGTATAACTAGTTTTTATTCTTTTAAAATATTTAATATAACACTAATCTTGTTATTAAACATAAAATCATAAGATTAACTATTTATAAATTAATAAACTGATTATTTGAGGTTTAATTTTAAACAAAAAATGCATATAGTTAAATTTAATATTATTTTCTTCTAAGAATAATAATAGTTTATGCTTATTTTTTAAAAGATCTAAATTAATAACTGCTAATATTATTAGTTTCTATGATATTATAATGAATACCAATTGGGTAAGTTAATTTATATATGGGATATTGATTTTTGTCTAAATTATTTAGTTATAGAATATTATATTAGTTTAATAACATATATAGTTTAATAACTATAGTGAAAAATTCACCTATAACTTATAATAAGTTGTAGAATTCTTTTTAAAACAAAGATAAAATTTTATTTTTTCAAGAAACATAATAACTAAGAAGGGAAGATATTTTAAATGTATGTAATAATAGTTGGAGCCGGAAGAGTAGGATTAAATCTTGCATTATCTTTAAGTTCATCAAATATTGATGTAACTCTTATAGAAATAGATGAAAAAACATCAACAGAAGTAGCAGAAGAAACTAATTTATTAGTAATAAATGGTAATGGTACAGATACTAAAATATTACAAGATGCTAATATTTCTGAAGCCGATGTTTTTGTAGCAGCAACAGGTGATGATCAACCAAATTTCTTAGCATCAGCACTAGCAAAAGAATATACTAATCTTAAAAAAATTATATCACGAGTCAATGATCAATCACATGAAGAAACATTCAAAGAATTAGGTATTGATTCAACAGTAAGTCCTGAACTTACAGCAGCAGGATATTTAGAAAAAATTATAACAAGACCAAAAATAGCAGATCTTATAGTTTTAGGTAAAGGATCAACAGAAATTCTTGATTTAAAAGTAGAAAATAAAAAAATTGTTGGAAAACAAGTTAGTGAAATAAGTCCCACAGATAATTTTATAATATGTGCAGTTTATGATTTTAATACTTCAGAACTTTCCATACCACAAAGAGACACAGTTTTAGAATATGGTCAAAAAATATCCGTTCTTGTAAAAGCTGATCATGTTTCAGAAGTAACAAAACTATTTGTATAATTCATTTTAAAAAAAAATAATTTTTGAAGATTAAATTTTAGATTAATTAAATTTTCTTATTTAATTTTACCAAATTTCTTCCATTTTTTCTAATACTTGTTCTAAATGAGGAATATTTGTTTGACAACCTCGTGTTTGAACAATATAAGAAGATACTGTACTAGCAAATCTTCCACAAGTTTTAAGATCATTTTCTTTAATATACATAGTTAAAAATCCTGCTTTATATGAATCTCCAGCTCCTGTTGGATCATCTGCTTTAACTTTAACAGGTTCTATATTAATTGGTTCTTCATTTTTAGGATAAATAATACTTCCTTTATCACCACAAGTTTTTACCACAATTTCTGTTCCATTTTCATGTATTTCTTCAATTGTTGTTTCAAGAAGATTTAATATGTAGTCTATTTCATGTTCATTACCAAATAAAATATTACAATTTGGTAATATTCTTCTTAAATCATCTGATTTATATAAATGTAAATCCTGTCCAGGATCAAATGATACTAATTTATTTTCTAAATGAGCATATTCTCCAGCTTTTATATTATACTGTGGATCTCCTGTTGCAAGGTGTACTGCTGTTGATCTATTAATTATTTCTTTTGGAATTGGTGATTTTTCATACATTTCTGCAGCACCCCAATAGAAATAAAATGATTGTTCATCATCTTTATTGGTTAATACAAAAGCTCTTGGTGTTCTTGCAGTTTTTGATTGAATCATTTCAGATATGTCAATGTTTAAATCTAATAATATTTTTTCATAATCACTACCAATAAAATCTGATCCTACACATGAAATTAATCCTACATTTAATCCGAAAGTAGCTGAAGATACTGCTACATTATTTGCTGCTCCTCCATTAAATGTTTCTAAATCATTTATTAAAGTTGAAGTATTTGGTTTTGAAAATGTGTCTACTTGCATTATATAATCTAGAGCTGTGTGTCCTAACACTAATAAATCTAATTTATTATTCAATGATATCACCTGTTTTATATGTTATTTTTTTGATTTTTAAAAGATTTGGAGGATATATAATTTATAAAAAAAATTTTATAAAAACTTTTAGTCATAGATTATTATGTTTAGTTTAATGACATATATTTTTTTGTTTAAGTGCACTGCTGTCAACTTAAGGATTTTTTTTTATTTTTCTTTTTATGTTGGTTTTGTTTGTGG
>JAUNXU010000020.1 GCA_030539615.1 Methanobacteriaceae archaeon
TTGAGCTTGTGATGTGAAATCTTATTTTGTTGAATATTGTTGTTTGACTACCGATTATTGTTAAATTTAAGTTTTTTATGGTATATTCTGTCATTGTAGTTGATGTTTCATTATATATTCCATTGTCACATTTAATTATATAGGAAGCATTTAGATTATCATTTACAAAAGATATAGCATATGTTATATTTGTGTAATCTGATGTTGAAGTTCCTAAACCTGTCCCAGTTGTATTTACATATATTATTTGTGGTTCTTCTGCTGTTTTTAATTGTATTGTGTTTTGTATTTCTGTTGTTGGAGTTATTAATGTATTTTGTGTTGTAGTTGTGTTTTTATTTGAATTAATGTTTGTATTTTTTGTTGTTAAATCAGATGTTATTTCTTCTTTATTTGTCTTACTTTTAGTATCTGAGTTTAACATATTTTCTTTGTTCGTATTTCCTACAGTTGTTTGATCGTTTTCAACTGTTTTTCTATCTCCTAAATTTTCTTTTATATTTGATTTAGAATATGTTGTTATGTTAACATTTAAATTAATATTATTAGAAGCAGGCATAATACTATTAGAATCTGCTGTTTGATTATCTTGTAAATCATTGCTTGCTGAAACAAATCCTATTATTGTGAAAGTTATTATTATCATTGCTATCAATAACATTATCTTTTTATTGTTCACACATTTACTCCCTTAATTTCATTAATTTGAATTTTAACTTTATAATACATATTAAAAAAATATTTCTGTTTTAGACTAAATAAAATATATTTTAAAAATTATTTAATCTGATTTTAATTTATATTAACAAGTATAAATAAATTCTCATAACGATTATAATAATATAAAAAGTACTTGACAAAAACTAAAATAATTAATTTATAAAACAAGACAAAGTATATTTCATCATTCTCAAAAAAAAAACTAAAAATTTAAGAATTTATTTTAGTAGGTTTTGATATATTTCTAAAAATTATCAATAAAATAAATAGTTATATATTTAAATTAATAAATTAATAATTATATAAAAGAAAAAAGGAAGTAATAAACATGCCTGTAATTACAATAGAAGGAAGTAAAATAACTAAAGAACAAAAAAAGAACATAATTAATGATGTAACAGAAGTATTATCAAAAAATTATAAAATACCCACTCAATCATTCACAGTTATAATTCATGAAAATGATTCAGAAAATATTGGTGTAAGTGGAAAGCAATTAAGTGAATTAATACATAAATAGTTTTCCAAACATTTTATCTTTTAAATCTTGAAACTTAATTATAATCAATTATTATAATTAGTTGTTAAAGTCTTTATTATTTCTATTTATTTGAAAGAGGCACTATATTTGTAAGACATGAATAAATACAATAAAACATGAATTACAATTATGTAAATATTCTATCTTATTTTCCATTAATGATATAATTTTTAGAAGTTTAGATCTAATTTTAGATAATAGGTTTTCTTTATAATATTTTTATACTCTTTTTTATTATGAATATACTCACTTATTTTTTAAATTAATGAATCTGTTTTTTCAATTCTTTTTCTAAAAAAAACTTATGATAGTTTAATTTTTATTTTATTACACCCTAAAATAAAAGACACCCATATAACTATTAATTATAATATAATATAAGAAGTATTACTAAATTAATGAAAAATTATTATTGTCAAATATTTTTCATATATAAATATATCTTTTATAAAATTACCACTTAAATAATTAAATATGAGTTTTCAACAACAATATTAAAAATTTAAAATAATATAAAAATAAATTTTTCAACAAGTTAATACTATTGTAAAATATTGTGATAATTGATAATTATTTAATATATTTTATTACATAATATTACTTTTAAATTTAATAAAAAATGAGTACTTTCAACACCCACTCATAATATATATAGAATATCATTTAGAGTATATATTACAATAATTAAATTAAAAATTCAAAATTTTATTATAAAAATAAGAAAATTATTTTTTTAAATTAAATATTAGAGGTTAAAATGTCACAATTTAATTTACATTCTGATTATAAACCATTAGGAGATCAACCAAGAGCAATAAAATCATTAACAAAAGGATTTAAAAATGGATTATCTGAACAAACACTTGAAGGAGTAACTGGTTCTGGAAAAACATTTACAATGGCTAACATAATTAATAATATACAAAAACCAACACTTGTAATGTCACATAACAAAACACTTGCAGCTCAATTATATGAAGAATTTAAAGAATTCTTCCCAGATAATGCTGTAGAATATTTTGTAAGTTATTATGATTATTATCAACCAGAAGCATATGTTGCACAAACCGATACATTTATTGATAAAGAATCATCAGTAAATGAAGAAATTGATAGATTAAGACACTCTACAACCCAATCATTATTAACAAGAGATGATGTGATAGTAGTAAGTAGTGTTTCTTGTATTTATGGTATTGGTTCACCACAAGATTATGGTGAATTTACAATGGAACTTACTGTTGGAGATAATATTACTCGTGAAGCAATTCTAAAAAAACTAGTAAGTATGCAATTTGAAAGAAATGATATGGAATTTGATCGTGGAAAATTCAGAGTAAGAGGAGATATTATAGATATATTCCCTATTAATGGTTTAACAGCTGTAAGAATTGAGTTATGGGGTGATGAAATAGATAGTATTTCAAATTTAGATCCTACACGAGGAGTTAGTACAGAAAATCTTAATAAAGTTGTACTTTTTCCTGCAAAACATTTTGTAATATCAGAAGAAAAAAAACAAAAAGCAAAACAAGGAATACAAAATGAATTACAAGATCAAATAAATACATTTAAAGCTACTGGTAAATTAATAGAAGCTCAAAGAATAGAACAACGAACAAAATTTGATCTTGAAATGCTTGATGAAATGGGATATTGTCCCGGAGTAGAAAATTATTCTATGCATATGAATCAAAGAAAATGGGGTGAAACACCATATTCATTATTAAAATATTTTAATGAAGATTATTTAACAATAATTGATGAATCACATGTAACAGTACCTCAAATTGGAGGAATGTATGCTGGAGACAGATCTAGAAAACAAACATTAGTTGATTATGGATTTAGATTACCAAGTGCTAGAGAAAACAGACCTCTTAAATTTGATGAATTTATGAAAGCACAAAACCAAGTATTATATGTTTCAGCAACTCCAGGATCATTTGAAAAATCACGAAGTAAAAATATTGTTCAACAAATAAATAGGCCTACAGGACTTGTAGATCCTGAACCTATAATAAGACCTGTACAAGGTCAAGTTGATGATTTGATAGGTGAAATACGAAAAAGAGTAGATAAAAATCAAAGAGTACTTGTAACATCATTAACAAAAAAGATGGCAGAAGATTTAACTGATTATTATACTAAACTTGGATTAAAAGTAAGATATTTACATTCAGAAATAACTACACTTGAAAGAACAGAAATTATTGATGAGCTTCGAAGAGGAACATTTGATTGTTTAGTTGGAGTAAACTTATTACGAGAAGGATTAGATTTACCTGAAGTATCATTAGTTGCAATACTTGATGCAGATAAAGAAGGATTTTTAAGATCTGAAACTTCACTTATTCAAACTATTGGACGGGCAGCAAGACATGTTGATGGACAAGTAATTTTATATGCTGATAATATAACAAAATCAATACAAAATGCAGTTGATATTACAAATCATAGAAGAAAAATACAAATGATGTATAATAAAGATCATGGTATAACACCTAAAACAGTTATAAGAAAATTAAAAGAAAAACAAGAAGAAATACCAATTGATAAAGAAGATTATGATAATATAACTCAAGATGAATATGAATTATTAATAGAAGATTTAACAAAAGAAATGAAAAAAGCAGCAGATGAATTAGATTTTGAAAAAGCATCTAAATTAAGAGATAAAATAATAGAATTAAAAGAAGGAGAATAATTTTATATGCAAAATAAGAATTTAAAAAATATATCAGCACATGATAATATAATCATAAAAGGAGCAAGAGAACATAACTTACAAAACATAAATGTGGTATTACCACGAAATAAGTTCATAGTAATTACGGGAATAAGTGGATCTGGTAAATCATCTTTAGCTTTTGATACAATATATGCTGAAGGACAACGAAGATATGTTGAATCATTAAGTTCATATGCAAGACAATTTTTAGGAACAATGAAAAAACCTGAAGTAGATTATATAGAAGGATTATCACCATCAATAAGTATAGATCAAAAAACAACAAGAAGTAATCCTAGATCAACAGTAGGTACTGTTACTGAAATATATGATTATTTAAGATTATTATATGGAAGAGTAGGAACACCTCATTGTTATAAATGTGGAAAAGAGATATCACAACAAACACCCGGTCAAATTGCTGAATCTATTATAACATGCGAAGAAAATGAGAAGATACAAATATTAGCACCTATAGTAAAAAATAGGAAAGGCGAACATAAAAAATTATTAGAAGAATATCAGAAAAAAGGATTTGCACGAGTAAGAATTGATGGAATTATATTTTCATTAGAAGATGATATCCAACTTAAAAAGAATATAAAACACACCATTGAAATAGTAATTGATCGATTAAAAGTTGTAAATACTGATAATTTCAGAAAAAGACTTGTTGAATCAGTTGAAACTGCTTTAAATATAGGTGAAGATTTATTAACAATAACTTATGATAATAAAAAGAAAAATGATAAAAATTATAGTAGAGAATTTGCATGCCCTGATTGTGGAATAAATTTTACAGAAATTACTCCTAGAATGTTTTCATTTAATAATCCTCAAGGAGCATGCCCTGAATGTAATGGATTAGGAAGAAAACTAAAAATTGATCCAGATTTAGTTGTACCTGATAAAACATTATCTTTAGATGATGATGCAATAAAACCATGGAGATCATCTAATAATCAGAACACTTATAATAAACAGATGTTACAAGGAGTTGCAGAGTATTATAATTTTTCTACCACAACACCTTTTGAAGAATTATCTAAAAAAGAACAAAATATATTATTATATGGAACTGATGATAAAATACCATTCCATTTTAATAAAAAAGGAATATCACATACAATAACTAAGAAATTTGAAGGTGTGGTAAATAATCTTCAAAGATTATTTTTAGAAACTAGTTCTAGTTACAGAAGAAAAGCAATAAATAGATATATGGCTGAACAACCATGTACTACTTGTGAAGGTAGTAGATTAAAACCAGAAATATTAGCAGTAACTATTAATGAATTAAATATTGCTCAATTAACCAAACTTTCAATAACAAATTGTAAAAAGTTTTTTGAAGATATAAAACTAAGTAAACGAGAAGAATATATAGCTAAAGAAGTAATAAAAGAAATTCGTGAAAGATTAAATTTCTTAGATAATGTTGGATTAAGATATTTAACACTTAGTAGAACTTCTGGAACATTATCTGGTGGTGAAGCACAAAGAATTCGATTAGCTACACAAATTGGAAGTGGACTTGTAGGGGTATTATATATACTTGATGAACCAAGTATAGGTTTACATCAAAAAGATAATCAGAAATTAATTGAAACATTAAAACATTTAAGAGATATTGGAAATACATTAGTAGTTGTAGAACATGATGAAGAAACTATGACTGCTTCTGATTATATAGTAGATATTGGTCCTGGAGCTGGAGAACATGGGGGTCAATTAATAGCTGAAGGAACACCTGAAGAAATAAAGAAAGATCCAAAATCATTAACAGGTAAATATTTATCTAAACAAAAAGTAATTCCCATACCTGAAAAACGAAATAAAGGAAAAAAGAAAGATATTACAATAAAAAAAGCATGTGAAAATAATCTAAAAAATATTGATGTTAAATTTCCTTTAGGTAAATTTATATGTGTTACTGGAGTATCTGGATCTGGAAAAAGTACTCTTGTAAATGAAATATTATATAAAGGATTATATGAAAAAATTAATAGAACATCCCAACAACCTGGAAAATTCAAATCTATAACTGGATCAGATAATATTGATAAAATAATTATTATTGATCAATCTCCAATTGGTAGAACACCTCGATCAAATCCTGCTACATATACTGGGGTATTTGGACCTATAAGAGATTTATTTGCAAAAACTCCTTTAGCAAAACAAAGAGGTTATAAACCAGGCCGATTTAGTTTCAATGTGAAAGGTGGACGTTGTGAAGCTTGTCAAGGTGATGGAATTAATAAGATTGAAATGCATTTTCTTTCAGATGTTTATGTTCCATGTGAAATTTGTGAAGGAAAACGATACAATCAAGAAACACTAGATGTTAGATATAAAGGAAAAAATATTAATGATATTTTAGAAATGACTGTAGAAGAAGCTTTAAATTTCTTTAAAAATATTCCAACAATTTATGATAAATTTAAAACATTAAATGATGTTGGATTAGGATATATTCAAATAGGACAATCATCTACAACTCTTTCTGGAGGAGAAGCTCAGAGAGTAAAATTAGCTAAAGAACTAAGTAGAAAAAGTACTGGTAAAACAATGTATATTCTTGATGAACCTACAACAGGATTACACTTTG
Organism: Methanobacteriaceae archaeon; assembly: GCA_030539615.1. Taxonomy (GTDB): domain Archaea; phylum Methanobacteriota; class Methanobacteria; order Methanobacteriales; family Methanobacteriaceae; genus Methanosphaera. Next base: position 6,604 of record JAUNXU010000020.1, read on the forward strand.
AAGATATAAAAAGATTATTAAAAGTTCTATTTAAATTAAGAGAAAGTGGAAATACTATTGTTGTAATAGAACATAATCTTGATGTTATAAAAACTGCAGATCATATTATTGATCTTGGACCAGATGGTGGAGAATATGGTGGTAAAATTGTTGCTTCAGGTACACCTGAACAAGTAGCAAAAACAAAAACATATACAGGTAAATATTTAAAAGAAATATTAAATTAATAATTTAATTATATTATATTAATTATAAATAATTAATAATAAAAAATAGGATGTGATTCTTATAATCATTATAGAAAAAGTATATAAAAATCCATTATCACCAGATGCTTTAATTGCATTAAGTGATGCAATTTTTGCTGTTGTAATGACAATATTAATATTAGATATAATTACACCAACAATAAGTCAATTAAGTAACTATACTGATTATATAAATTATTTATCCTATTTAAATACTAAAATTGGAATGTTTATATTAATTTTTATTATCTTAGGCTCATTTGGATAGGGCAAAGACAAATGTTTAATGATTTAATAAAGACTGATAAATTTGGATTGTGGATTAACATTTTTTTATTAATGCTTGTTGCTCTTGTTCCATTATTTTATTCATTAATTTCAACATTTGGAAAAATATACCCTATATTTACATTTATGTTTCATTTAAATTTTTTAATAATGGGATTACTTTGGTTAATCCAATTTTATGTTAGTGCTAAAAAAGGTTATTTTGGTAAAATTGAGTCTTTAAATCTTAAATGTAGAAATATAGCTACATTTCCATTATCAGCTATTTTTGCAATGATAGTTACAATTTTAGGTTTTCCTGTTGAAAGTCCTATTTTTTATCTTTTATTTCCCATCATAAAAGTAATTTATTTAAAGATTAAATCATGAAAACAATAATACTAACTTAATATATTTTATTTATTTTAAGATATTATTTACTCATAACTTTTTCTAATATATATTTGTATAATATAAATTTAATTTATATCTAAATAAGATATTACTAAAGAATTAAAAATTGAAAACTCAAAAAATAATTTTATAATAAATATATATTATACTAAAATCATAATTAATAATAATGACAATAGGATTCAGAATATATTAAAAGATAATATATTTGCATCCACTATATTTTTATGGGAGATAAAATATTATGAGAATAAGATTTTTAGGAACTGGTGGAGGCAGATTTGCAACAATTAATCAAAAAAGAATGACAGGTGGTTTCAGAATTGAAGAAATTGATGGTAAAAATATGCATGTAGATCCAGGGCCTGGTGCTTTAATTCGTTGCCACCAATTTAAATGTAATCCTAGGAAATTAGATATTGTTTTTGTAAGTCATTGCCATACTGATCATTATAATGATGCTGAAATATTAATAGAAGCTATGACACAAGGAATGAAAAAAAAGAAAGGTTATATATTAGGAAGTAAAAGTGTTATTGAAGGATATGGTGATTGGGGACCATGTATTTCAAAATATCATAAATCTAAATCAGAAATCACATCATTAGATGATGGTGATACTACAAAAATTGATAACATACATATCAAAGCTACACGTACTATTCATGGTGATCCTAAATGTGTAGGATTTAATTTAGAATATAATGGATTTAAACTTGGATATACTTCCGATACAGAATATTTTCCTGAATTACATAAAGAATTTGAAGATGTTGATATATTAATAGCTTCTGTAATTAAAGATGGTGATCGTAAGATCAAAGGCCATATGAGAACACAAGATTTTCAAAAATTAATAGAAGAAGTACAACCAAAAACTGCTATAATGACACACATGGGTGTTAATTTAATAATGAATAATCCATTTAAATGTACTAGAGATATTACTGAAAAAACAGGTATTCGTACAATATCAGCTACTGATGGTTTTTTAATGAGTCTTAACCAATATTTAAATTAAATAATTATTATTTTTTTTAAAAAAATAAATTTTTGCCTCGGTGGCTTAGTCTGGTAGAGCACATGATTCGTAATCATGGAGTCGGGGGTTCAAATCTCCCTCGAGGCTTTAAAAAATAGTATTAATATTATAATTTATCTGGATGAATAAAACCTGCACGTATCATATGATCCATTATAACCATATTAACTGCAGCTTCTGCTACAGTTGTTATACGTGGACATATACATGGATCATGACGACCTACAATTTCTATTTCTGTTATATTATTATTTTCTAAATCCACAGTGTTTTGTTTTCCAGATATTGATGGTGTTGGTTTTACAGCAATTTTTAACATTATAGGCATCCCATTACTTATTCCACCAAGTATACCTCCAGAATTATTAGTTTTTGTAATAATTTTATTATTTTCTATATAAAATTCATCATTCATTTTTGAACCAGTGACAGCTGATGATTTAAAACCTAAACCTATTTCCACACCTTTTACAGATCCTATATTCATTAATGCTTTTGCAAGATCACCATCTAATTTATCAAATATTGGTTGACCTAATCCTAATGGAACATTTTCAATAATAATTTCAACTATACCACCTAATGAATCACCCTTTTTTTTAATATCTAGTATTGATTCTTCCATTTTTTTAGCAGCAATTAAATCAGCACATCGTACAGGTGTTTTATTTATATTTTCTTTTATTTCTTTAATATCAATAGATTCTGATTTTATATTCCCTATTTGTATTACATGTGCTGTTGTTATGATATTATGCTTATTTAATATTTTTTTTGCTATAGTTCCACCAATAACATGACCAATTGTATTTCTTCCACTAGCTCTTCCACCACCAGGATAATCATAAATTCCATATTTCTTTTGCCAACAAATATCTGCATGTCCTGGTCGTGGCTTATTTTTTAAATTATCATAGTTATGACTTTTTTGATCTTTATTATAAACTATTGCTGTTATTGGCGTTCCATCAGTTATATTATTAAATGTTCCAGATATTATTTTTACTTGATCTTTTTCTTTTCTTTGTGTAGTTATTTTACTAGTTCCAGGTCGTCTTTTATCTAATTCTTCTTGTATATCTTGATTTGTTAATTGTAAACCTGATGGACACCCATCAATTGTAGCCCCTAATGCTATTCCATGACTAGATCCAAATGTTGTTATAGTAAATTGTTTTCCAGTTGTATTTGAAGTCATTAATTTTATTCTCCTTTTTTTTTCTTTGAAAAATTTTATATTAATATATATGTATGTTGTTTTATAGAAATTATATTATTAAGATGTTAATATATTAAATATATAAATTTAATAAAGAGTTAATTAAATGAAAAAAGATACTATTTTTTTAGAAATATATTATGAATTATTAGATATGTATGGTTTACAAGGTTGGTGGCCTTTAATTAATGAAAATGAAGAATTGGAATATTTTCCAGGAAATTATAATATTCCCCATAATAATTCAGAGTTTTTTGAAATTGTAACTGGTTGTATTTTAACTCAAAATACTAATTGGAAATCAGCAAGTAAAGCTGTAACTAATTTAAAAAAAGCAGGAATCAACAATCCCCAAAGTTTATTAAAATTAGATGATGAAACTCTTGTTTCTTTAGTTACTCCTGCAGGATTTAAAAATCAAAAAAGTAAATATCTTAGAAATATTTCTAATTTTTTACTTAACTTTAAAGAAGTTCCATCTCGTAAAGATTTATTAGACATTAAAGGTATTGGTAATGAAACTTGTGATTCTATTTTATTATATGGTTATGGTAAACCTGAATTTGTTGTTGATACTTATACCAAACGATTTTTAAATTATTTAAATTTATCATCTGAATTTAATGATTATATTTCTATTAAAGATTTATTTGAGTCTTATTTAAATCCTGATGTTAATTTATATCGTGAGTATCACAGTCTTATTGTTGAACATGGAAAACATTTTTATCAAAAGAAACCTTATGGTAAAAATGATCCTTTAGTAAATAAATTTTCATTAAATAAAATATAAGTTATTAATTATAATAATTTTTAATTTTTATTTTAAGTAATACTTTTTTTTAAAAAATAAAATCTTAATATAAATACTTTTAAATTAAAAAAATTAAATTATTTAAAATGATTTAAAAATCAAATAACAACTTAATTAAGTTTTAAAAAAAATATAAAAAATAAAGAAATAATTAAAAAACTAAAAAACAAAAATAAAGAAATAATACTAAAAATAAAACATATAAACCCATTAAAAAACTAAATTAAAAATCATAAGAATAATATATAATATTCTAAAACACCTAATTTGATAATACGCACTTAAAAAGGTCAAAAAACCATATAACTCAATAGAATAACCATTATTATAATAATAGTTAAACTAATAGAATCTTGATAAACCTAAACCTAAAACAGCATATTAAACATTATTATAATTAAATTCCACGTATCTAAGCCTTTTTAAAAAAATAAGATGATATAAACTTATATATGCTAAAAAGTCCATAATTAAGTATATTGAATTTTTCCATAAAAAAAGAAAATAAGAAAAATTTAATTAATAAAAATTAAAAAAACATGAATCAATTAAACTTACTAATTATAAATCATTAATAAAAAAAATTCTAGAAATAGGAGGTCATAAAATTAGGCGTTATTTTGGAATACTAATAATAATAACACTACTAACGATAACATTAACAACTGTAGCAGCAACAAACACAACAACAGATCCACAAACAGAAATTACTACAACAACACCAGACATAACAACACAAACCACCACAGAAAACACCAACCAAAAAACCACAACCCCACAAAATACTCAAACAACAGACAATACAGTAACACAGAAAAATACAACTTCTTCAAATTTAGCTACAAATAATAATACACAAACAATTACAAAAAACACATCAACTACAATAACAGAAAATACAATAAAAAATTCTATTAAAACAGCAAGTAAAGATTCTGTAAAAATCAATATAGATAATGGAGCATGTGATTACAAATCAACATACACAATAAAAGCAACAATAAAAGACTCAAACAACAAATTAATCACAACAGGAACCGTTATATTTAAAATAAATGGAAAAACATTAGCAACTGTGACAGTTAAAAATGGAATAGCAACATACAATTACGACACATCAACATTAACATCAAAAACATATGACATAACAACAATATACTCGGAAAATAATCAATACAACCGAGCAGAAACTACATCAACATTAACCATAAAAACACCAACCACAATATCAATAAACTCATACCAAACATATGCAGGTAACAAAATCACAATCACTGCCACAATAAGAGACTCAAAAGGAACATTAATTCAAACAGGAGTAGTATCATTTAAAATAAATGATAACACCATAGCACAAGTAAGTGTATCTAATGGAATAGCCAAATACACATACACAGTACCTAACTGGAAATTCGGAAACTATAAACTATCCGCAGTATATGGTTCAAACAACAATTACATGAGATCATCAGACTCAGCAGTATTAACTCTATTACAACAAAACACAAAAGTAACAGTAGTTGAGAAAACAAGTGCAAACGGATACAAAGTAATCTTTCAAGCAAAAGTATTCACAACATCAGGCACACCAATAACATATGGAAAAGTAGTATTTAAAATAAATGGAAAAACAATAGGATCAGCAAGTGTGAAAAACGGATTAGCAGAACTTGCATACATAGTACCAGATGCATTCAAAGACAGTACATACACAATAAGTGCTATCTATGGAGAAAATGACTATGCAAAATCATCCACAAACACAAATAAATTAAATATAGGGACAGCATACAGCTTAAACGACATATACAAAGCATCAACAACAATAAAAAACTACCTTACAAATAATAACAAGTTACCAACAACAGTCACAATAAACGGAAATTCACTGACAATGTCAGAATATTTATACTTAGTAACTAATGCATTAATAACTGGAAAAGCAGTAATATTATTCAAAGCAAACAATCCATCATCAGTAAACTCAGAAGACTTAAACACAGGAAAATTTGTAAAAGAAGAATACATATCTATACTAAAAAAGGTTCAAAGTTACTATGAAACTAATGATAAAGCACCAACAAACATGACAACAAGCCTTGGAACAATAGGATTCAACTCATTGGTATACTTATTTGCACGTATAGCAAACTATAAATCAATAAACAATGCATTACCAGGATCAGTTGATATGATATCCTACAATGACATAGCAATAGATGTTCCAGATGCACTAAAAGCATACATCCAAGAAACAAAACTATGTGAAGTAACAAACAGTAAAATAGTTGCACTATCAGCATCATTAACAGCAGGAAAAACAACAGTATACGATAAAGCTATGAGTATATTTGCATATGTAAGAGACAAAATAAGTTATATGTATTCATATTATGCTAAAAATGGTGCAGTAAAAACATTAGCAATTGGTTCAGGAAATTGTGTTGATCAAGCAAACTTATTAGTAGCATTACTAAGAGCAGCAAAAATACCAACAAGATACGTATATGGAATGTGTACTTTTTCATCAGGAAGAATGACACATATGTGGACTCAAATTTATATGGATGGAAAATGGTATATTTTAGATCCAACAAGTAGAAGAAATGGTTTCAATACAGTTAATAATTGGCATTCTGGAACTATAACTGGAATATATATTCAACCTTCATGGTTCTAATAAAAATATATTCATCTCCTTTCTAACTTTTTATTTTTTTAACTATAATTTTTATTGCATTATTTTAACTCAATTTTTAGTTTATAATAATTTTTTTAATAACTTTATCTGACATTCATAAACTTAAAAAAAAGGAATATTATAAATTGTTAAAATCATTATTTATTAAAATTATTACTTTTTAATTAGTTAATGTATATCATCTATTTTATATTTTTTACAAAAATAGGTCATTCTATTATATATAAAATATTCTTATATTTAAAAGATGTATTACTAAAATAATTGATTTAAAAGAAAGACTTTGTAATAATTATTAAAGTAATTTTTTGTTAAGAATATATATTTAAAAAAAAATAAATCAAATTTATAAAATTTAAAATTGTGAAGATAGAACATATTAATCAAAGGTTAGAAAATAAATATTATTTATCCATATAAAATTAAGATTTTTATAATAATAGTTACTTTATAAGTAATATAACTAAAATTTTCAATAAAAATAGTATCAAATTTAATGTATCACAGTATATTATTTTAAAAAAAATATTTATTGGGAATTTACTAGTTTACGTGCTTCACCAATTGTTAAAGGTAAGTTATCACTAAATTTTTTATGATCTTTTTTACTAAGTATTTCAAATAAATGAGATATTCTTGGTAATCTTAAATCAGCATCCCTTATAAGATCTACATCACCGAATACTTCTTGAGGTGTACCTGTTTTTATTATTTGACCATTACTTAATACATTTACTTCATCTGAATATATAGGAACTAAATCTACATCATGGGTTGAAATTATTATTGTCATTCCTTCTTTATTTAGATCATATAATAATTTCATAATTTGAGATGCACCTTTAGGATCTAAACCACTAGTTGGTTCATCAAGTACCATTACTTTAGGTTGCATTGCAAGTATTCCTGCAATTGCTACTCTTTTTTTCTGTCCACCACTTAAATGATGAGGTGGTTTTTCTTCAAATCCTTCCATCCCAACTCGTTTAATAGATTGTTCTATTCTTTCTTTTATTTCTTCTTTTGGAATTCCCATATTCATAGGTCCAAAAGCTATATCTTCATAAACTGTTGGTGCAAATAATTGATCATCAGGATTTTGAAATACGATACCTACAGTTTGTCGTATTTTATTTAATTCTTTTTTCTTGTATATTAATGGTTTATTTTCTATTTCTATAGTTCCTGAAGTTGGTTCAATAATACCATTAAAATGTAAAAATAGTGTACTTTTTCCTGCTCCATTTGGTCCTAATAATGATACCATTTTTCCTTTTGGTACTTTAAAATTTGTTTCTTTAAGTGCATGTGTTCCATCTGGATAATTGTATACAATATTTTTTGCTTCTATTATATTCATTTTCTTTTTACCTTTCTTATTATATGATTATATCTATTTATTTTTATTAAAAATTCTTTGGTTAAATTATATTCATGGTTCCTGACAGTAATATTCCAATTACTAATGCCACTTCAAATATTCCTATTAAGAATAATTGTGTTTTTCTAAGATCATATATTGTTTCTCTATCATGAATTAATACTATTTCTCCAGTATATCCTCTTGATAAAAGAGTATTATATAATTCATCACTTTTTTCCCATGTTTGTATAAATACTAATCCTGCCAGTATTCCTAAACATTGAAATGAATTTTTATATCCAGAATAGCCTAATCTAGTTTTTTGAGCATTATATATATTTAATGTTACATCTAAAAACACAAATATATATCTATACATTAATAATGCTATATCCGTAATAATATGAGGTATGTGTATTTCATCACATAAGGCAAATAGTCTATTTACTGGTGTTGTTAAAGCTAAAAATACTAAACATGAAAAGCCACCCATTACTTTTGTTAAGACTAAAAATCCTCTATTTAATCCTTCAGCTGTTATTCCCCAATTAAATATATTTAAACTTAAAATTTGTTCCCCACTTCCAAAAAATAGTGACATATATAAAAAAGTTATTAATCCAAAGACTAGTGGTACTGATATAAATTTTAAATAAAATCTTGATGCTATTTTTGCTTTAAGTATTGTGATTGATGAAAAGGATAAAAAGATTAAGATAGGTATAATTGGTGATTGTGCAAAAAGATTTATTATCATTGTTCCTAAAGCAAATATTACTTTTGCATATATATTAGTATCTGCAAGTGCATTATTTGATGCATAATTATCAAGAGTATCCTCAAATATTGACATTTTTTTCACCAATTTTCCTATTATAAATTATTTTTCTATTTTAGTTTTTCTTAATCCATTCCAATATCCAAATATATATCCAATAATAATTGCCCCAATTGCTGTTTGTAAACAGAATAATAAACTCTGTATTTCTCCACTTGGTGGTTCCCATATTGATTCAAACCATGGAGTATAACTAGCATCCATTTGAGTAATTGCTTCACCTGCTGCATCATCTGATCCACCAAAGTAACCATCTGCTTCACCATGACCATTAAACATTGCCAATGGAAGTATTATTAATATTGCTACTATAACTAATAAACCTATTTGTTTATAATCAACCATTTTTAATTATCTCCTGTTGGAACTTCATCTTTATTTATTATATGAAGTTTTTCTAATAAATCAGGTTTTATTTTTAGTACATAATTTATTATAACTACTGTTAATATTCCTTCTGCTATTGCTAGTGGTAATTGAGTTACAGCAAATATTCCTAAAAATGTTATTAAAGATGATATAAATGTTGGTTGTGGAAAAGCTAGTGCTAACTGGAATGATGTTACAATATATGTTACGATATCTGCCATAAATGCTGTAATAAATACTGCAATACTAAAGTTTATTTTTACTTTTCTTAATCCTTTCCATATAAACCATGCTGCTACTGGACCTATTATACCCATACTACATAAATTAGCACCTAAAGTGGTTATTCCACCATGAGCTAATATTATTGCTTGAAATACTAATACTATTAAGCATAACACTGAAGTCACTGCTGGACCAAAGAAAATTGTACTTAAACCATTTCCACATGGATGTGAACAACTTCCAGTTACAGAAGGGAACTTTAATGATGATAATACGAATACAAATGCACCTGAAAGTGCAAGTAATGGTTTAGCTTCATCATATTCATCCACTAAACTTTTTATTTGTTTAATACCATATATTACCACAGGTATTGCTATAATATACCATATTAAACACCATATTGGAGGTAAAAAACCTTCCATAATATGCATAATTATTTCCTCCTATTTTATAATAAAAATAATATAAATTTTATTATTATTCATAAGTTTATTAATTAATTTTTTTTATTATTAACATGCGTTATTATACAAAAATAAAACAGAAATAATTTTAAAATTATAATAGTTAATATCTACTTTATATTATATAATAATATTGAATTTTTACAAGTAAAATTTAATATATCCAATTTATTAATACCTAAAAAAGTAAAATAGAATTAAAATAAAATTTACTTGTAATATTTATTACTATATTTATTTTAATATTTAAAATATTACTTTATTAAAAAAAAGTATTCAACAATATAAAAAAATAACAATAAACAAAAACAAACTAAAAATAATCAAAAAAAAAATAAGAGAAACCAATATGAAAATAAAAAATAAAATAATATTAGCATTGGATGTTCAAGAAAAAAACAAAGCATATGAAATATTAGATGAACTAAAAGAAGATTTAAATACTATAAAAATAGGTTACCCATTAGTACTAAATGAAGGACCAGAAATAATAACAAAAATAAAAGAAAAATATGATTTTAAAATAATAACTGACTTTAAAGTAGCTGATATTCCAGCAACTAATGAAAAAATTGTTAATACTACATTAAAAAAAGGAGCAGATGCTATAATAGTACATGGATTTACAGGAAAAGATAGTATAAAAGCATGTCTTGATACAGCAAGAGAAAATAACAAAGAAATATTTCTTTTAACAGAAATGTCACATCCTGGAGCAGACTTATTTTTAAAAGGTGCAAGTGAAAAAATAGCTGAAATTGGAAAAGAATTAGAAATAAAAAACTATGTAGCTCCAGCAACAAAAATAGATAGACTTAAAAAAATACGAGAAATAGTTGGAAAAGATGCATATATAATATCTCCAGGTGTAGGATTCCAAGGAGGATCTATAAAAAATACATTAAAATATGCTAATGCTGCAATAATAGGACGAAGTATATATAATTCTAATTCACCTAAAGAAAAAATCCATGAATTCATAGAATTAAGTAAAAATTAAAAAAATTAAAAAATATGACTTAACATACCATATATCTTAGCAGAAAATATTTCTGCTAGAATATAACATATTTCAAATAAAAAGAAATATATACAAGTCATTGGATTAAAACAATACATACTATCAATAAAATTAGGTATGAAGATATTGATTAGTCCTAATATAGATAAAATAAAAATAACAACCTTTAAAGTAAATCTATATTTAAAAAATTTATCAATCAAAGATAAATTTCCATCATTATTCAATTCATTTTTATCAGCTTTATCATTACCTATTTCATCAATAAATGCCGCGATAATACATATTATTAATAATAAAATACTATAATTATGTACTCCAATTATAAGTAATATAACTAAAAATACTAATGCAGTTATTATATGATTAATAGAATCTATTTTTAATGCTAAAAAATTTCCTACAAGTATACTTATAAATACACATGTTGCATCAGAACTTAAATAAACAGCAAGTCCTGTAAATATAGCACATAATATCCCCATTAAAATAGAATATAATAATTGATTTTGTTCATCTAATCCATCATCAGATAATTTCATGAAAAATCCAGATAATGCATAAGAAATCATTTCTATTAACAATTATTACCCTCTTTATTCTTTTTTAAGTTTATCAAAAGTATCTGCAACAATTAAAGGGAATAATACTGTTGCATCACCAACAACAGTTACTAAATTAGAATCAGATTCTGCTTTTGACCAAGAAATAGCTTCTTCTAGAGGTGCTCCACTAAGACTTCCTGCTTCACTTCGATCCATTGTAATTTGTACCCCTGCATGTATACCTCCTGTTAAGATATTAGATGCTAAAGTATAATGTTTAGGTAATCCACCACCTAACATAAATGCCATTACTTTTGGTGAATCAAACACAAAATTTGAAAGATCATGCATATCACCTATGGCATCTAATACAAATTCATGATCTTGAGTATATATCCATAACTGTAAGCCTAACATACAATCAATAATTCCTGGAGCGTATATAGGTACATTATAATCTGCTGCACTTTTTAATATTGAATTATTATCATTTAATAATAAACCAATTTCATATAAGAAGTCTTTTATGGATATTTTTTCATATTTTTTATTTATTTGTCCAAATAGTTTAGTTACTTCTTTTTCAAATATTTCAAAATCATTTGATTTAGTATATACATCACCTATTCTTCCAATTCCTTGTGAACGTAATTCATTATCTGTATTTTTAATATCTTTATAATGATGTCCACCAAAAGCTTCTAAAAGATCATGAGTTATATTTGCACCACTAGATATTATTAAGTCTACATAACCTAATTTAATTAAGTCACTTATTATTACTCTTAATCCTCCAGGTATCATAGGTCCTGCTAAACTTAAAAATATTTTTGTATCTTTATCTTTTATAGCTTCTGTATATATATCACTAGCTTTTGATAAACGACCAGCACCAAGTACCCCTAATTGTCGTAATTGATCCATTAATTCTGATACTTTCATATTTTCTGTTATTTTAATTTGTTTTGTTTGCATTATATTGATCCCCTTATAAAATAGTTAGTTACGTTTTAAAACTAAAAATATTAAAAAATTGTAATTAAATAGAATAAATTTTATTAATTTAAAATAGATATTTAGAAAAAAATTCTTTTAAAAAAGAATATTAAAATAAAATTATTGTATATTAACTCTTTTAACAATAACTTTTTATCAGTCTACACCAAAACGTAAATTTTAACTAATGATTATATTTATCTTTTTTTATATTTATTATTTAATAAAAAATTATTTTAAACCTGCAACTTGTTTTAAAATATCCGATTGAGTTATAATACCAGATAATTCTTTATTTTCATTTATTAAAATTAATCTTCCAACTTTATTTTTTTGCATTACTTTTATAGCTTCTGCTAATCTTATATTTTCATCTACTTTAATAAGATCTTTATGACAATAATCACTTACTAAACTATCTTCATTATTTTCAGATAATGCACGTGTGATATCAGTTAATGTAAGAATTCCTTCTTTTTTATCACCTACAACTGGAGCACCTTTAATTTTATTATTAGATAATATTTTTGCAGCTTCCCTTATTGTAACATTAAGCTCCAATATTATGATATTTTGTGTTGCAACATCTTTTATTCGTTTTTTAGGTATGCTATAAATACTCAAAGTTTCAAGTAAAATAATACCATCTATATCATCTCTTCCAACAATTACTCCATCAATAATTAAATTATTTACTGGTGTAGGCCCTACACGTATTGTATCACCTAATTCTAACTGTTTAATATCACCTAAAACAGTTATTATTGCTTCACATTCACCAGGATGTAAAATACTTGTAAATTCAACTTTACTAACACTTATATCATTAACATCCTTATTCTTAACAGTTAATGGAACAACAATATCTTCATCATTATCGGAAATATTAAGTAAATGATAAGCATCAATTGTTGGTTTATATCCCCCACAAGGACCCGGAACACCATTAACTAACCCCATACCTCTAAGAGATTGCATTTGATTACGTATAGTTCCTGAGTTCCTTTCCATGGCTTTTGCTATTTGATCACCTTTAATTGAAGCACCATTAGACTTCTTATATAAATTAATTAAAGATTGAAGAATTTCTTTTTGTACAGCAGTTAACATTATAATTACACCTAAATATTAAATATAAAAAAAGAATTATATTTCTAAAAAATAAAATATTAATCCTTATGTATTAATCATTACAGTTATAATAATTATTTATAATAAATACCTTAAAAACTTTATCATTAATAAAAAAAATAACATCAAATTAATGAATAATAAAATATAAAATAAATAATATAATACATTATATAAAATTCAAAAAAAATAAAGAGGAAAAATCATAATGCTATTTTTAGAAGTAAAAAATGTTACAAAAGAGTTTGATAATAAACCAGTCCTAGACAATATTAATTTTGAATTAAAAGAAGGAGAAGTACTAGGCATATTGGGTGAAAGTGGATCTGGAAAATCTGTATTATTAAATATGTTACGTGGAATTCCAGAATATAAACCTAACCAAGGACAAGTTATATACCATGTTGCAAAATGCCCTAACTGTAACAGGGTTGAACCAGTATCTAAAGTAAACAAAAAATGTGAATGTGGTGAAACATTCCAAGAAAAAAAAATAGATTTATGGAACAGTTCAAGAACTGAATTTGCTGCAATAAAAAGAAGAATTTCAATTATGTTACAAAGAACATTTGCATTATATGAAGATGACACAGTAATTGAAAACATAATGAAAGCATTCGAAAATAAATCTGAAGAAGAAAAAATCAAACAATCCATAAAACTCATTGAAATGACACAATTAACACATAGAACAACACATATAGCAAGAGATCTTAGTGGAGGAGAAAAACAAAGAGTAGTTCTTTCAAGACAATTAGCAAAATCCCCGATGTTATTTTTAGCTGATGAACCAACAGGAACATTAGATCCTAAAACTGCAGAACTTATACACTCAGCATTATTAAATGGTGTTAAAAATAAGAACATAACCATGATAATAAATTCTCATTGGCCAGAAGTTATAAGAGACTTATCAGACAGAGTAATTTGGTTAGAACAAGGAAAAATAAAAGAAGAAGGTAATCCTGATAAAATAGTAGATAAATTCATAGAAAAAATTCCCCAACCCAAAGAACATGAAAATGTAGAAATAGGAGAAGTAATTTTAGAAACAGAAGATCTTAAAAAATATTATTTCTCAGTAGATCGAGGTGTAGTTAAAGCTGTAGATGGAGTTACATTAAACATAAATAAAGGTGAAATAGCAAGTATTGTAGGATTAAGTGGTGCTGGAAAAACAACACTTTCAAAACTATTATCAGGACTAATAGAACCTAGTGAAGGAAAAATACAAGCTAAAGTAGGAGATGACTGGGTGGACATGACAAAAAAAGGACCTATGCATAGAGGAAGAGTTACCCCACACATAGGAATACTTCATCAAGATTACAGTTTATACCCATATAAAGATATATTAGGAAATTTAACTGACGCAATAAGTTTAGATTTACCATCAGAATTTGCAAAAATGAAAGCACAACATGTGTTAATGGCTGTAGGATTTAAAGAAGAAGAAGTAGAAACATTATTAACCAAATACCCCGATCATATGAGTGGTGGAGAAAGACATCGAGTAGCAATAGCACAAACATTAATTAAAGAGCCTAGAATGGTAATACTTGATGAACCAACAGGAACTATGGATCCTATAACTCGAAGACAAGTAACTGAATCAATATTAAATGCCAGAGAAGAATTAGATCAAACATTTGTAATTATATCACACGATATGGACTTTGTATTAGAATGTTGTGATAATGCATCTCTTATGAGAGATGGAAAAATAATAAAATATGGAAAACCTGAAGAAATAGTTGATGAATTATCATCACAAGAAAAAACAAAAATGTTAACAGACAAATAATAAAATAAATTTATAAATTTACCTACTATTTCTTTTTAAAATTTATTTTTTAATATATTTATATTGTGTAGTTCTTTCCTGAGGAACACGATCAATACTAGTTATTAAAGAATTAATCTCATTATAATGTAAATAATCCATATTTGCTCCAGCTGCAACAGATATTTTATCTTCAATCATTGTTCCACCAATATCATTTGCACCACAATTTAATATTACTTGTGTCATTTTAACACCTAACTTTATCCAAGATACTTGTATATTAGGTATTATATCAGATAAAATTATTCTTGATATTGCATGAAGTTTTAAATCATCAATTCCTGTTGCTCCAAAACATGATTTACCAATTCGATTATTTTCTGAAAGAAAAGATAATGGTACAAGTTCTGTAAAACCATGAGTTTCTTCTTGAATCTCTTTTAATATGAATAAATGATTGATTCTTTCTTTCCAACCTTCAACTGTCCCATACATGATAGTTGATGTTGTTGGTATATTTTGATTATGTGCTTCTTTTACTACATCAATCCATTCTTGTGATTTTAATTTATTTGGACAAATTTTTTGTCTTATATTATCATCCAATATTTCAGCAGATGCACCAGTCATTGTATCCATACCAGCTTTTTTTAGTTGTTTTAATGCATCTTTAATAGACATTTCTGTAAATTCAGCACTTTTATATACTTCAGCAGGTGATAATGCATGTAAACAAATATCATACTCTTTTTTTATGGATTTTATTAAATCAGAATAGTAATCTATTGTCATATGTTTAGCTATTCCACCAAATAAACATATTTCAGTTACACCTAATTCTTTAGCTTCTTTAATACTTTCCAATATTTCTTCAATAGTCATTTCATAATTTTCAGAGTTTTTAAAAGAACAAAAATTACAATCAATTATACACCTATCTGTTATATCTATTGCTTTGTTTGACACATAAGTTACTTTGTCACCTATTATATCTTGTCTTAACTTATCAGCTGTGTCAAATAATTGAAAACTATTAGTTTTTGTAACTAGATCTAATGCATCTTCTTTTGTTATTTCATTATCCAAACTTTTATTATATATCTTATCAATCATTTTAGATTTCCTAATATTTTTAAATTCTATAATAATTATTATATTTCTTAAGATATGTTATAATTTTTGATAAATTTTTAGCATAAAATTATCATATGATGATTTTATATCAATACGAATAATTTTTATTTAATTTAATTTAAAAATAGATTGATTAATTTAAAAATAATTCTAAAAATAGTTGTCTATCTGAAATTTGATCAAGGAATATGTAAATAAAAATAAAATATAAAAAAAAAGTTAGAATAAAATATATTATCTTTAATACTCTATTATTAGATATTTAACTGAAGTAAAAAATATTATATAATATTCTATAGATATTTATGTTAATTTTATATTATATATATTATGCTGGTAATGGAATTTTCCAAAGGTAATATAATTCTTCAACTTTATCTTGTTTTTTAGATCTTTTTTTAGATTTCTTTTTAAGAGTTGATTCTTCTCCTGTCCAAGATTTTACTGTTTTATCTAAAAATTCTGCTATTTCTTCATCAAACATTCTGGTTCCTATTGTGTAACAATCACTATTATTTCTTATATAAATGATTCCTCCACCTTTTTCTTCCATAATATCTGTTATCTTCATTAATTTTTCGTAAGATTCTGGTGATACCATAATTATATATTCCTTTATTTTTTTTTATTTAATTATTTAGTAATAAAATATTACTTAATATTATAATATATATAAATTA
>JAUNXU010000099.1 GCA_030539615.1 Methanobacteriaceae archaeon
TAATTAATTATATTTGATAAAAAAAGAAAGAAAGTTTATAATTATTTTTTTAGTCATATGATTTTTTTTATTTTTTATTCCTAGTAATGATAATAATACTGCCATCATACAAAGTATGGTGCATATTATTGCTGTTATTTGTAAGCTTCGTGTTAGTAATGAATATACTTGTGGTGTTATTTCTACATTTCCCATTATATATGCAAAGATTACTGTTAACATTCCAAGGCTTAATGTTTGTCCTATTGTTCGAACTGTTGATAATGAAGCTGATGCTGTTGCTGTATCTTTTTTTGGAACTGATCCCATTATTACATTGTTATTTGGTGATGAAAATAGTCCAAATCCTATTCCAAATAGTATCATTGAAAGTATTACAATAATTATTGGAGTATTATTATCTAAGAAACATAGTAAACCTATACCAATAGTTGCTATTAACATTCCTGTTGCTGCTAGTATTTGTGGTTCTATTTTATCAGATAATTTTCCTGATAATGGTGCCATAATTGCCATTAGTATTGGTGTTATTATTAGTATTATTCCTGTTGTTTGTGAGTTTAGTCCTTCTAGATATTGGAAATGATAGTTTAGTATGTAAGTTACTACAAATGTTGCAAAGTAACTTATTAATGAGGCTAGATTTGCTGATGTGTATTTAATATTTTTAAATAGTTTCATATCATAGATTGGTTCTTTATTTTTTAGTTCATGATAAGCAAATATTATTAGAATTACTAAACCTAATATTGTTATTAGGATTCCAGATATTGTATTTATTATTGAAAATCCATATATGAATAATATTATCCCAATCATGTATAATATTGCACTAGTTTTGTTTATTGTTTGTTTAGGTGTTATCCATTCTTTTGATATTTTTGTTGAAATATAATATGCTATTATTCCTATTGGTATTGTAATATAGAATATAGTACGCCAAGAAATATTGTATGTAAGAATCCCTGCTAATGTTGGTGCTAGAGTAAGTCCTATATATACAGCAGATATATTAAATCCTATAGCTTGACCTCTTTTTGATGGTGGAATTTCTGATGTTATTATTGCCATTCCTGTGATAAATAAGATAGATGCTCCAATTGCTTGTATTGTTCTTGAAATTAAAAGAGTTGTTATATCAATTGATATTCCTGATAAAAATGAGCCTAAGATATATATGATTAGTCCTTTTTTAACACTATTATTTAATCCATATTTTATACAAATTTTTCCTAAAGGTACACTTGTTGCTGCAATAGTTAATAGAAATATTGTTACAATCCAGTTTTGTAAAATATTACTTATATGAAAGTCATATGCTATGCTTGGAAGTGCTATGGAAACTGCATTTGATGTAAATGCTACTGTAAAAGAAGATAATGCTGCCATGATAATAATATATTGATTTCGAGTTAATTTTTCCATATTATTATATATGTTGTTTATATTATAAGAAAAATTTTATTAAAAAAAAAGTTTAGTTTTTATGGTTTAAATATAAAATAAGAGAGAGTAATTATTTTATTTTTTTTTCAACAATTAATTTTACTCCACTTATTTTTTTAATTATTACTTCTTCATCTGTGTTTATTTCTTCATCAGATATTGCTTTCCATGTTTCTCCATAAACTTTTATTAATCCACTCTTATTTGGAGTGATTGTTTTAATTACTATTCCTTTTTTATTAATAAGTCTTTGTGTATTTGATTTTCTATTAGATTTATTTTTTGTAAGTTTATTTGCTAGTGGTCTTGAAAGAAGTATGCAGATTATTGTTACTATTGCAAATATTGTTATTTGTTCTATGGAATTATAATTGTAATAATTTAATATTCCTGCTGCTATAAATCCCATTCCTATTGATATTAAAAAGAAGCTAAGAGATAATATTTCTAAGATAATTGCTATTATTGCTAGTATTATCCAAAATTCAAATGAAATCATTTTTTTATGTGTCTCCTTTTAATTTTTAAAAGAATGAATATTATTCTTCTTTAGTTATTTTTTGTGTAAATGATTCTTTTTTATCTTTTTTTATGGGTGTTTGTTCTTCTTGAATTTTTTTAGATAAATCTTCATCCTTAAATAGTTCAGCTATTCCTCCAATTGATCCTAGCACTCCTGATACTTCTGTGGGTAAGAATATTTTAGTTGAATTTCCATCTGCTACTTTTTGAAGTGCTTCTAAATATTTAATTGCTATAAGATCATTTGTTGGATTTCCTGTGTGTATTGCTTTATATGTTAATTCTGTTGCTTTTGCTTTACCTTCTGCTATTGCTATTTCTTGATATTTATCAGCATCTGCTATTTTTTGTATGGAAATTGATTCACCTTCTGCTTCTAATATTGCTGCTTGTTTGTCTCCTTCTGCTCGTTTTATTTCTGATTGTTTATATCCTTCTGATTCAAGAATTGATGCTCTTTTCATTCTTTCTGCTTTCATTTGTTTACTCATTGCATCTACTATATCTTTTGGAGGTTCTATTCTTTGTATTTCTACTCTTACAACTTTACTTCCCCATTTATCTGTTGCTTCATCTAGTACTTCTCTTAAGTGACTGTTAATCATTTCACGTGATGTTAATGTTTGATCTAATTCTAAGTCTCCAATTATGTTTCTTAGGTTTGTTTGTGCTAGTTTTGTTATTGCTTGATAAAAATTAACTACATTGTAAACTGCATTAAATGGATCAATAACTTCATAAAATATTACACAATCAACTATTACTACTGTATTATCTTTTGTAATTACTTCTTGTGGTGGTACATCTACTACTTGTTCTCTTAAATCTACTTTTCGAATTTTTTCTATAAATGGTATGAGAAGTATTAATCCACTGTCTACAGTTCTACTGTAACTTCCTAAACGTTCAACTACTCCTTTTTCATAAGGTCTTAGTATATTTACTGATTTATATGCAAATACTATGATTAGTATTATCAGTATAAAAAATAAAAATCCATCCATTATTTCATCCTCTTTTTGCTATTTTGAATTTTAATTATGATTATTCATTTATTAAATATACTATTAATAGTTTATTTAATATAAAGTTAATTTGAATATATGAAATTAGTAAAAAAGAGAAAAATAGATGAAATTAGTATAATAAAATATTTTACCTATTTTTAAAAGTTAATTCTATTCTTGTTTTATTATCTGTAAATAACTTCATTTCTGCTTCTAATTGTAAACACAATGAAGAAATTAAATTTAATCCTAAACCATATTCAGTAGTTTCTTGATCAAAACCTTGACCATTATCTTCTAGTATTAATGTGTAATTATCATTCTTTTTTATGAAATTTATACTAATTTTACCTTTATTATCTGGAAATGCATATTTTAAAGAATTTGTAATAAATTCATTAATTATTAATCCTAAAGGTGTAGTGTCATCCATATTAAGATTTATTTCATTTTTACTTTCATCACAACTATAAACATTATATGTTATATCTATTTCTTGATTGGTAATATAAGCTATTTTAACTTCATTAATTAATGGTTTAATATATGATGTAAATTCCATTGTTTCAAGATTTTGAGTTTTATAGAATGTTTCATGAACTAAACCTATGGATCTTATACGAAGTTGAGATTCTAGTAGAATATCTCTTGTACCTTTATCTTCTACAACATTTAATTGTAGACTAAGTAAACTATTTATTACTTGCAAATTATTTTTTACTCTATGATGAATTTCTGATATTAATAAGTTTTTTTCTTCAATTATATGTTTTACATAAAGTTTATCTTCATCAGGTTTATTTAAATTAAATAATGATATAACAGATCCAGTATATTCTTCTTTAATATAGATAGGAGTTACCCATCCTGTTAATGATTCTTCTTTTCCTGAAATATCAAAAAATGCATATATTTCTTGTGGTTTTTTTGTTTTTTTAGCTTTTAAAAACTGATTATAAACATAAGTGTGTGTATTATATTTTTTTGTTCTATCTGAATATAATCCATCTTTAACATTTTTTAATGAATCAATTTTTAGATTTGAATTATTTTGTTTAAATAATATATAATCTTCTTTATCAATAAAAAGAATTGTTTCACCTAAACTTTCAACTATTAATTCATATATATTTGTATTTAAATCTAGTGATGATTGAAGTTTCATTTCTGATTGTTTATTTTTTAATCTTTCTTTTCCTAGATTAACATAATTTATTACTAGATTTATAATTATTATTAAAGCAAATAGAGTAATACCCAAATCTGAAGTTAAATAATTCTCACTAACAGTATAAATAATAATTAGTGTTAATGATAAAATTAATACTAAATTTTTAGTTACACTTTTTAAATAAACCCTATCATTTACAAATAAATATTTTAAAAATCCTTTATTAGGATATAATAACATTAGATAGATACTTGAAAATAGATGAAGTAATATTATATGAATAAAATTATAATCACAGAAACCACCTGTTACAATATAATAAAAAACTCCAAATAATCCTATTCCAACATTGATAGTTTCTAAATATTGTGTTATAGATTGATATTTAGGAAAATTAATTATAATTACACCTACAATTGTGTTTATTGCAAATATAATTAAAGACATAGGATATAATATATCCCTATCATTTACAGGTAAAAATCCTGAGTTATATAAAAAATGTGTTCCAAATTCACTTATTAAAAGAATAAGCATTAGAATCCATATTATATTAGGTATTATTTTATTATCTTTAAATTTTGAATTAAATATTATGATTGTTAATAATCCTATGAAATAGATAAGTATTGGATAAATAGTTAGTGGTATACTATTATGTTGGATATATTTTATACCATTAATAATAAAGTATGTAATATAACAAAGCATTAATAGAGATCCTAGATAATTATTTATTTTTTTAAAAATAGATAATTCTTTTCTATTTAATAAGTTGCTTTGTCTGGTTTCTTTCATGAAAAATACCTATTTTTTTAGTAGTTTATATTATATGAAAATTAACATTAAATTTAATGTTTTGTATTATAATTATTATTTATGGATTTTAAATAAGATTAATCTTTTTATTAATCATTTTTTATGGTCTATTGATCTTTTTTATAATGTATTTTTTTG
>JAUNXU010000100.1 GCA_030539615.1 Methanobacteriaceae archaeon
AATAGCAGATATTGTAAATGTAATTGGTAATGCTATTTGTATATATTATTTACATATGGGTGTAGTTGATGTTGCAATTTCAACATTACTTTCAAGAATATTAGCAGGTATTATAATAATAAGTATTTTAACTAGAGAAAAATATATATTACATATTAATAAATCTTTAAAACCACATTTTGAATGGAATTTATTGAAAAGAGTTTTAAATATTGGAATTCCTTATGGAGTAGAAAATGGCTTATTTCAAATTGGTAGATTACTTGTACTAAGTTTAGTATCAACTCTTGGAACAGCTGCTATTGCTGCAAATTCTATTGGATATAGTTTAGTAACATTTACTATACTTCCAGGTTTTGCTATTAATTTATGTATGACAGTTGTTATATCACGTTGTATTGGAGCACAAGATTATAATCAAGCAAGATATTATACTAAGAAAATACTTGCAATTGTTTATGTATCACATATTTTAATTAATGCTTTAATTGTTCTTTTATTACCAAATTTATTAGGATTATATAATATTTCAGAATATACATTTAATCTTACATATAACTTAATAATATGGCATATTATATTTGCAATAATTATTTGGCCAATAGCATTTACATTACCTGGAACATTTAGAGGAGCAGGAGATGCAAAATATCCTATGTATATAAGTATTAGTGTAATGTTTATATGTAGAATATTTTTAGCATATGTATTTGTATGGATGGGAATGGGAGTATTTAGTACTTGGCTTGCAATGTTTATTGATTGGTTTGTAAGAGCTGGATTATATGTATATAGATACTTTAATGATAAATGGACATTATTTAATGCAATAGAAACATGAACAATTAATATAAAAGGAGATTTGGATTTGGAGCAATGCGTCTCCCATTAAAAAATAAAGAAGATCAAGAATCAGTTGATCAAGAAGAAGTAAATAAAATGGTTAAAACATTTATGGATAATGAATATACATATTTTGACACTGCATATCCTTATCATAATGGATTAAGTGAAAAATCACTTAAAAAAGCATTAGTTGATAAATATCCACGAGATAGTTTTCAATTAGCTGATAAATTACCATTATTTTTTATAACAAAAGAAGAACAAATGGAATCCATGTTTAATGAACAATTAGAACGTTGTGGTGTAGATTATTTTGATTATTATATGTTACATAATGTAAGTAAATGGACAGAAAAAGCTTTTACAGACATTGATTCATTTAAATTTATATTAGATAAAAAAGCAGAAGGAAAAATAAAACATGCAGGTATTTCATACCATGATGATGCTAAATTTTTAGAAAATATTCTAAAAAAACATGCTAATGATATTGATTTTATTCAATTACAAATAAATTATATTGATTGGGAAAATGATGGTATTCAAGCAAAAGAATGTTATGAATTATCATGTAAATATGAAATACCAGTTATTGTAATGGAACCATTAAAAGGTGGAAGTTTAGTAGATATACCTAAAGAAGCTGAAAAATTATTTAAAGAATATAATTCTGAAAGATCTAATGCAGGATGGGCATTAAACTATTGTCAAAATTTAGATAATGTTTTCATGGTATTAAGTGGTGTATCTAATAATGAACATGTCATAGATAATATAAAAAATACTAATGACTTTAAAAAACTTACTCCTAAAGAATATGAAATAATTGATAAAGTTAAAAATATTATTAATAGTTCTATTGCTGTTACATGTACTGAATGTGGATATTGTCTTGAAACTTGTCCTAAAAATATTCTTATTTCAAAATTCTTTGCATTATATAATACTGAAAAAAGAATGCCTGCTAATGGTTTTTCACCACAAGAAGTGTATTATAATACATTAACATTAAAAGAAGAAAATGGAAAAGCTTCTGACTGTATTGAATGTAATTTATGTGTTGAACACTGCCCTCAGCATTTAGATATACCAAAATATCTTAAAGACGTTACACAATTATTTGAAGTAGATTTAGTAGGATAAATTTTTTTCTTTCTTAAATTCTTTTTTTTAAAAATTCATATTCTAAAACCTGGAAAATTAAATTAGAAAAATTAATAATTTTATTTTTATTCTTAGTCTCTCCATATATTACTAAATATAATAACTAACTTTATACTTTTTTTTGTTTATATTTAATCTTTCTTTTAAATATTTCACAAAAAGATTAATAGTTTATTTTTATAAATTATTATTATATATAAACTAAAATATAGGAGTTTTTTAATGAAAGAAAAAAGAGGTGAATGGGATAGTTCTTTAAGTTTTTTATTAGCTATGGTTGGTTCTGCTGTAGGTTTAGGTAATATTTGGAGATTTCCTTATGTAGCTTATACTAATGGTGCAGGAACTTTTATGATTCCTTACATAGTATCTATTTTATTTGTCGGACTTCCATTTATTTTTATTGAATATGGAGCAGGATATAAATTTAAATCAGGACTAAGTAAAATATTACGTAAAATAAATAAAAAATATGATATATTGCATGGTTTATTCAACTGATTCCATTTTTAATATTAACCTACTATACATGCATAATAGCATGGGATTTAATATATTTATTATTGAGTTTTTTTAAAGGATGGGGATCTAATCCAAATACTTTTTTTACAACAACAATATTAAATAATACTAATTCAATTACAGGTTTAACCCACATAGTTATTCCAATATTAATTACAATTTTAATAATATGGGGTATAATATGGTTAATATCACATAAAGATTTAAATTCAAGTATTGGAAAAGTTAGTAAAATATTGATGCCTTTACTTTTTATAATGATGGCATTTATTGTATTTTATTCATTAACATTAACTGGATCTTCAGAAGGTATTACTGCTTTATTTACTCCAGATTGGAATGCTTTAACAAATATTGATATATGGCTTGCTGCATTTGGACAAATTGTATTTTCATTAAGTTTAGGATTGTGCATAATGTTAACTTATGCTAGTTATTTACCTGATAATACTGATCTTGTAAAAAATGGACTTATTGTAGCAGTTACAAATTCATGATTTGAAGTATTTTCTGCAATAGGAATATTTGGAATTTTAGGATTTATGAGTTTTTCAACAGGTTTACCTTTAAATCAAGTTGTTACTGAAGGAACAGGATTAGCATTTGTAGCATTTCCAAATGTATTTAATGCAATGGGATTAATAGGATATATACTAGGACCATTATTTTTCTTATGTTTATTTTTTGCAGGTATAACCTCAGCAATATCATTAGTAGAACCAATATCTGCATCTATAACAGAAAAACTTAATATGTCACGTAAAGAAGCTGTAACATATATTTGTATTATTGGATTTTTAATATCAATAATATACTCAACAGCATATGGAAGTTCAATTCTAGAAATATTTGATGGATTTTTAAATAAATTCGGATTATTGTTAACAATGATAATAGAATGTATTATATTTGGATGGATATATGGACTAGATAAATTATTAGTCAAAATAAATGAAGGATCTAAAATAAAATTAGGGAATTGGTGGAAATTTATTATTAAATTCTTCATACCATTTGTTGTTGGAATATTATGGATTAAAGGAAATATAGATACATTTACTAATTCAAACTTAATACAAATAATAATTCAATTAATTTTATTAATTGTATTAATACTAATACCAATTATACTTACTAAACTCCCCTCAAAATCTAAAGATTATTAAAATATTTAGTAAATACTTTTTTTAATAATTCCTTATAAATATACATGAATATATACTAATATAACAAATAATAATATTAAATATAATAATAGGAGAAAAAAAACTATGAAGTTAAGATTAGAAAATAAAGAAGATTATTTTATAGTTGAAAATTTAACTAGAGAATGTTTTTGGAATGTATATAAACCAGGATGTATAGAACATTTAGCATTACATAAAATAAGAAATGATCCTTGTTTCATTCCAGAACTTGATTATATTCTTGAAGAAGATAATAAAATAATTGGAAGTATTGTTTATACAAAAGGTATTTTAACCAAAGATGATAATAATGTTACTGATATTTTAATGTTTGGTCCTTTTTGTATTCATCCTGAATATCAAAAGAAAGGTTATGGAAAAAAACTTGTTGAATACACATTAGATAAAGCTAAAAATCTTGGTTATCCTATGGTTATTATTACAGGTGATCCCAACTATTATAATAAATTTGGTTTTGTTCCAGCTGCTAATTATGAAATTTATTATAAAGGAATGTCTAAAGAGGAACCTGCTGATTTTCTTATGGTGAAAGTTTTAGATGAAAATAATATTGATGATTTAAAAGGGATTTATAATGTTCCTAAATGTTATGAAGTTACTGATGATGAACTTTTAAAGTTTGATAAGAAGTTTCCTTATAAGAAAAAAGAAATAAAAAAAGGTCAAATTAATATTTAAATATTTCTTTCAATACCTAAATTTAGGGTCTTTTTTATCATAGATTAAATTAAAAAACATTTATTTTACTAATTAATACTTTATTAGCCTTAATATTTAAATATATGAGTCTAAAAAGACCTTTTTTTACTTTAAATAACCCTTAAAAAACACCCTACAAAACCCAAACTAATCTAATAATAAAACAAGAAAAAAAGAGAACTCACCATCCTCAACAAATAATACTAATTCACCTTCAACTAACATAAGTCCTGCAGATATGCCTAAACAATCAATTAAACCAACATTTGATCCTACTACAACTAAATTTATAAGTTTTTAATGCCTCTTATTACTTCCTGGAGATAAAATACCTATTTAAGTGTTGTTCCTGGGTGTTGTGTTATGGTGTCTGTTACTATTCTTGTTTTATATTTATTTTTATTTTAGGATGGTTTATTGTGTCATTATCTAATTGTATTGTTAAACATTTTCCTGTTTGTATTGTGCTGAATCGTTCTTGATTTAATATTCCTACAAATAATGTGGGTTATTGTTCTAAAATTATGTTAATATAACATATGCATAGTAAATAGTGTCAAATAACAATAAAATAAACATTAATTTCTGTGTTTTTTTATCTAGAACCACTTGAAAATCTTTTTGTTTTA
>JAUNXU010000021.1:0-21672 GCA_030539615.1 Methanobacteriaceae archaeon
CAAATATTACTTATTATTATATTATTATATTTAAATTAAAAAACTATTTAACTATTTAAAAGAAAAATAAAGAAAATTAAAGAAATTTACTTTTTTATTTTTTTCCTTTTTAAAAAATTTTATACACCTTTTTATTTACACTTGAAATATAGGTCTCTCTCTCTTTTAACATTAAAAAATTTTATATATAATAAAAAAGTAAATAATAATTACACAAAAATTTTTCACTTGTAATAGTAGGATTTCATATATAATATTACTTGAAATACATGTCTAAATAAAAATAAAAAAGGAATCATTATCATGAATATATTTAAAAACTTAGAAGAACAAGAAACAATATTTAAAACTAAAAAATACTTAGATCATCGATTTATACCAGAAACATTACCTCACAGAAATGAAAAAATCACTTCTATTGCAAAATATTGGGTTGAAGTATTAAACAAAATCACACCACCTGACATAACAATATTTGGTAAAACAGGAACTGGTAAAACAGCAGTAACATCATATGCTAAAAAACAATTAGAAGAAATTGCTAAAGAAAAAAATATTAATGTTAAAATAGAATATATTCGATGTACTGATTATAATACAGAATACCAAATTCTAGCTAGATTATGTCAACAATTAGGAAAACCAGTACCTTACAGAGGATGGACTAAAGCAGAAGTAGTAAATGCTTTTAGAAATTTATTTGAAAAAAATGCATTTGGTGATGATTTAATATTAATAGTTATTTTAGATGAAATTGATGTTATACTAAAAAATGATGGAGATAATATATTATACACATTAACAAGAACAGATAATGTTGCAATAACATCAATAAGTAACCTAGTTGATTTTAAACAATTCATTAAACCAAAAGTAAAAAGTAGTCTTCGTGACAGAGAAATTTTATTTCCACCATATAATGCTGAACAATTAATTGATATTTTAAAAGAAAGATCAGAATTATCTTTTAAAGAAAATACTGTTTCCGATGGAGTACTTGCTTTATGTTCTGCTCTTGCTGCAAAAGAAGAAGGTGATGCAAGATATGCTTTGGATCTTCTTAAAACTTCTGGAGAAATTGCTGATGAAGAAAAATCTAACAAAATAGAAGAAGATTATGTTAAAATGGCAAAAGAACGTATTGAACATAATAAAATTATTGATGTTGTAATGACTCTTCCAATTCAACAACAAAAAGTTTTAGAAGCTATAACTTATTTAAGTAAGAAAAAAGAAGAAATAACTTCTGGAAGATTATATGAAGTATATAAACAAGTAGCAAAAAATGATACAGTTTCATATAGACGAATATTTGATTTTATTAATGAACTTGAAATGCTTGGACTTATAAGTACTACAACTGTATCAAGGGGAAGAGGTCGAGGAAGAACAAATATTATAACTTTACAATGTAATGATGAATTAATTGATAATTCTTTAGTATATAAAACTTAATCTATAATAGAATCAAGTAATGCCATTCTAACAGGAACACCATAAAATGCCTGTTGGAAATATTTTGCATTTTTTGTATTATCCATATTAAAACTAATTTCATCTACACGTGGTAATGGATGCATAACCATAACATCTGTATCTTCAATCATTTTTTTATTTATATTATATTGACCTTTTATTTTTGAATATTCTTTTGGATCTGGAAATCTTTCTTTTTGAATACGTGTCATATAAATAATATCTACTTCATTAATAATATTTTCAATATTATTAGATACACTAAATTTACATCTTGTTTTTCTAAGATCATTAAGAATTTCTTCAGGCATTCTAAGTTCATTTGGTGAAATAAAAATAATTTCTGTATTAAACATTGCAAGAGCATATACTAATGAATGAACAGTACGACCATACTTTAAATCACCTACAATAGCAATTTTTAAATTCTTAAAACCATCTTTAATATTTTTTATTGTGTATAAATCTAATAATGTTTGAGTAGGATGCTGTCCAGCTCCATCACCAGCATTAATTACAGGAATATCTGTAACTTCTGAAATATATCTTGCAGCACCTTCTTTTTTATGTCTTAATACTATTGCATCAGTATATTGTGCAATTACTTGAGCTGTGTCATGTAATACTTCACCTTTTTTTGTACTTGTACTTTCAGCTTGACTAAATCCAACTGTATTTCCACTTAATCGTTTCATAGCAGTTTCAAATGATAATCTTGTTCTTGTTGATGGTTCATAAAACAATATTCCAAGTAATTTACCTTCTTGATTTTTATTAATTATTTTATTATTTATTTGTTCTTCCATATTTTTTGATAATTCTAATATATAATTAATATCAGATTTTTTAAAATCTCTTATGGATATAATATTTTTTAAATTAAATCCCATTATTTACCCTTCTTTTATAATTTTCTAGATATTGTAATATAACCTGTATGTCCAGCCATTCTAGAATTTGGTCGTGATCCTTTATTTTTAACTTCAATTTCTTTAATATTTCCTTCTCTTACATGTATATTTTTAAATCCATTTTTTTTCAATACTTTATGTACAGTTTGAAATTGTTCTATATATGGCGTATATATAGCTAAAAATCCACCTATTTTCAATGAAGAATATGCAGATTCTATTACATCCCATGGATTAGGTAAATCTAAAAATATCATATCAATATCTTCTTCTTCAATTCCTTCAGTTATATCTTTATTTTTTATTGTAGTATTTTCTAATCCATATTGTTTAACATTATCTTTTGCAATTTGAGCAAATTCTTCTCTTTTTTCGTAACTAGTAACATGACCTTCAGGTCCTACAATATTTGCAAAACTTAATAAAGATGCTCCAGCTCCAGTTCCTGCTTCTACAACTTTATCTTTATGTCCAAGTCCTGTAAATCCTATAACTAATCCAATATCTTGAGGTAATAATATTGAACATTTTCTTTTCATTAATTCGATGTAATCATTTATATTAGGTTTTATAACTGTAAATTCTTTACCCATATGAGTTTTTAATTTATCCCCTTCTTTAGCATTAATAATGTCTTCTTTTGTTATTAATCCTTTTTCTGTATGAAATTCTTCATTTTTTACTATGTATTTTTTTTCTTTATTATCTATTAATATTTTCATAAAATTATTTTTCTCCTTTTTCATAATTTTTTATATTCTGCTTCAAGTATATTTATTATATTATCTGCTATTTTATTTCCCACGCCTTCAACTTCTTTTAATTCTTCTTTTGAAGCATTTACTAATTTTTTAACACTAGTAAAATGTGTTAATAATTTTTTTGCCATAACCGGTCCTACATTAGGTAAACTTTCTATTATAAATATTTGTTGTTCAGATAATGTTAAAGGTTTAGCTTTTGTTCTTATATTTATTTCTTTTTTTTCTTTATTTTTTTGTTCTCTTATTGCTATTCTTTTTAATAAAAATGCAGTATCTACTTCATCTTTAGTATTTATTATAGGTATTTTAAAGTCTAATGCAATACTAGCTAATGCACCTCTAATAGCATTTGGATGTATAAATCCTGAATATAAATTATCTCCTTCTATTATCATTAATGGTTTAGTACATGTTTCTACTAATTGTTTTGCTTGTTTATATAATCTTTTATCTATTATTGAATCTGTGAAATCTTTAGCTGTTTTTCTTTCTATTATTACTTCATCTGTTACTTGATAATCTCCCACAGTCATATTTACTATGTTTACTTTTACATGTTGATTATCTAATTCTTTTACAACATTAGATTTGTTTTCTCTATGATCTACCCATATTATTGCTTCTATTTCTTCATCCATAGAATTTTGTCTTGCTTGATAATTTTCAAGATTTGTTTCTACATGTCTTTCTTTTACTTCTTTACTTATTTTTTCTCTATTTTCTTTATCATATAATTGATTTATCATTGATCTTTCTTTTTTTTGGCTGGAATAATAATATGATTCATCTATTGTTCCTTTAGTCATTAAAATATACATTAATCCTGAGTGTTTTCTTCCTGTTCTTCCTTTTCGTTGTATCATTCTAATTTCTGAAGGAACGGGTTCATATAATATAACATAATCTACAGCTGGTATATCTATTCCTTCTTCTGCTACACTTGTTGATATGAGAATATTATATTTTCCTTCTTTAAAATCATTTATTCGTTTTATTTGTTCTTTTTGTGATAATCCTTTATCATTTTCATGTGTTGCTTGTCCATAAAATCTAATAGATTTTAAATTATTTTTTTTACAATATTTATCTATTATATATGTAGTATCTCTAAATTGACTAAATATTATTAATTTAGTATTAGAATCTTTTTCAATTATATTCTTAACAATTTCCATTAGTTTTTTCATTTTTGGATGATCAATATTAGATTTAACATATTTTCTTACTAATAATACTGCTTTATTAAATTTATAATCATTTTTTAAGTTTTTTGCTGCTTTAGTAGTCTTTTTTTCTAATCTATTTAAATAATTATTTAATGTGTGTATTGTTTGTGTTTCTAATAATTCTATTGCATGCATTATGTTAATTACTGAAGTTAATATTGATATTGCAGTAAAATATTCTTTTTTAGGTTTACTATTTCTAGCTATTTTATATTGTATCTTTGATTGTTCTTCAAGTATCATCTTTTTAGATGGATTCGATATTGAATCAATAACATTTAACTTTTTCAATGTTTTTAATCTTATTTTTAATGTTTCTTTGAAAAGTTTTTGAATTTCTATTAGTTCATCATTTAATTTTACTTTTTCCCATCTGATTTGCACTTGATTAAAATATGGTTCAACATCAGGATCTTCTTCTGTTTTTATTATAACATTTTCAATAAAAATATTTTTACATACTTCTTTTATTTTATCTTTTTGCCATCCTGGAGAAGCAGTTAATCCTAATATTAATTGATTTTTTGCTTGTTGTATATATTTTTGAGCTAGATAAACATATGAATACGAACCTACTGCATGGTGACATTCATCAAAAATAAGTAAAGATACATCTTTAAAATCATATTTATGAGATATTATATCAGATTCTATAGTTTGAGGAGTAGCTGATATTATTTGTGTAGTTTCCCATATGTTTTGTCTTTCTGATGGTTTATCATTTCCAGTAAGTGTTTCAACATTTGCTTTAAGAAATGTTTCAAAACTAGTTTTATGTTGTATTGCTAATGGTTTACTTGGTGATATTATTAATATTTTTGAATTTTTATAATGTTTAATTCTTTCTGCTGATATTAATGCTGCAATTACTGTTTTCCCCATTGCAGTAGGGGCTATTATCATACTATTTCCTTTTTTTAGTACATTCATTGCTAAATTTTGTTGGTATAATCTTCCTTCAATTGTTTTAGGTTTTATGTATTCATGTTCTATCCAATTATTCATATAATATTAATTTTTAGAATTTATATATATTTATATTAATTGTATTATTGTTAACTTTTTTATTATTTTTTGTTCATTTTTTAATTTAATATTTTATAATTATTTTCATAATTTTTATAATAAATAAGTATATATAGTATCTAAAACAATATTATAACTATGAAAACACATATGTTTTCCTGAAAAACTTGAAAATTAAACATTTAATAAAATTGATATTATATTATGGAGGAATGTATTATGAAATACCAAAAACCAGTAGCAAAAATAAACAATGTAAATTACGGAACCGTGGGAAGAACAAATAAATATGTTAAAAATGAATTTGTAAAACAAATGCTTGTATTAGACAGAACAGACATGGAATTCATTGAATACAAATTTTAAGTTTAAAAATAAAAAGAAAAAAATAATAAATGAATAAAACTCACTAAAAATTAGAAATAACAAATAATAAACTAACTAACTAACTAAAAAAGAAAAAATAATAATAAATTTCAAGTAAAAAAAATGTAAATTTAAAAAAAAACATAATGTGTTAAAAAAATATAAAGGATTTTTCTTTTTAGAAAAAAATTCCTTCCATACTCTTTTTTTTAAAAATTTTTTACGTAATCATACTAATTAAATCAGATAAACTAGCATAAACTACATCTAATT
Organism: Methanobacteriaceae archaeon; assembly: GCA_030539615.1. Lineage (GTDB taxonomy): Archaea > Methanobacteriota > Methanobacteria > Methanobacteriales > Methanobacteriaceae > Methanosphaera. Next base: position 6,043 of record JAUNXU010000021.1, read on the forward strand.
TACACATACTTGGAATATAATTAGCAGCTTTAGCAGAATTAACACCAATAACTTCATAATCTAAATCTTCAACAGGAGCAACAACCATACAAGTATCACATACAATTTTACCACCAGCAGATTCAATTATATTTGAAAAACCACATTGATCACTTGCAGATTTAATAGCAATAGAAGTACAAATCCATAAATCTTTTTTCAAAGTCTTATTTTTAAGTAACTCAGATAATTCTTTAATTTCATCTAAAGAAGCATGAGGACAACCTAAACAAACAAGATCAGGGATTTTATCAGTAGTACTAAGTTCAGAAACTGTATTTATAATATCATCACTTTCTAAATTAATAACTTCAATATCATCAAAACTAGAATCTTCCTTAACAATATTAGCTTCAGGAGTAATATCTTCAACATGATACAAACTAACAGATCCAGAAGAAGCAAGAGCAGCACCTAAAGTTTTAAGATTATTTCTAGAAGGAACACTATTAATAATAAAATAAGGATTACCATCATTAATAATTTTACCTGTATTATAACCTAAAGCACCATATTCAATTTCACTTTTAAAATCATGATCAACAATAAAACATTTATTAGCTAATCTATTTTCCATATGATGATAACCATAATTAGGAGTTCTACCACAAATAGCAGCTAATAATGCACTAGGACCTCCTTCACGATTTGTTCTAGCACCAAGAACACTATTAGCATAACAAACAGCAGAAGATTCAGACCAAGCAATATGATCATTTAACAATGGAACATTACCAATAAGATAAGGAGTACAAGTACAAGTATTCATAACACCAAGTTTAGAATAACCATCAGTAATTTCAATTTGTTTATCAGTAAATTCTTTACTAAAACCAAGACTTTCCCAATTAGTTAAATCAACACCAGCTGGATTTAACATAGAACTAATTTCAACTTTAACATCTTTACCTAAATCAGTAATAAATTCAAGACCAGCTTCCCCAATAGTTTTATAAGAAACTCCAGAAACTTGAGCAGAAGTTATTTCAATCATATTAGGAGCATCATACACTTTACCAAGATTTACAAGAACATCCATACATTCAGCTTTCTTTTCTCCAAACTCACCATTATACATTTTTTCTTCATATTCTGTTAATTCCATTAATATCATTTTCCTGTTTTTTTAATTATTATTACTAGATTACTTTTTTATAACTTATAATTATTTATAATATAAATGAAAAGTTCTTAATTTAATAATAATATTCTATGATAAATAATAATAAAAATAAAAATCAAAGATAATATTATTATGACTACATTTCTCATTATATTAATAGCAATATTACTTGATTTAACTATTGGAGAACTTCCAAATAAGATACATCCTGTAGTACTTATTGGAAATATGATAACTTTTTTAAAAAATCATTTAACATCAAACAATAGATTTACAGGAATGCTAATAGCATTAATAACAGTATTTACAACAGTTATTATAACAGGAATTATTTTAACTATTGCAGATTTAAATATAATTTCAAGCATTATTATTGGTTCAATAATATTTTCCACAACATTTTCAATAAAATTTTTAATAACATCTGTAGAAAAAATACAAAAAGATCTTAGTACCAATTTAGATGCTGCACGAAAATCAGTTTCATATTTAGTAAGTAGAGATACAAAAGATTTAACAGAAGCAGAGATAACATCAGCAACTATAGAAACATTAACTGAAAATATCACTGATTCTATAATATCACCAATATTATATGGTTTTATATTCAATATTCCATTTGCAATGATGTTTAGAGTAATTAATACTCTTGATGCAATGTTAGGTTATAAAACAAAAGAATTAATTAATATTGGATATTTTAGTGCAAGATTAGATGATGTATTAAATTATATACCTGCAAGAATTGCTGGATTATATGTTGTATTTGCAGCTTTTTGTTTAAGATATGATTGGAAAAAATCATATAAAATGTTAAGAAGAGATGCACGAAAAACACCTAGTCCTAATTCAGGTTATCCAATGGCAGCTACAGCTGGAGCATTAAATATAATGCTTGTAAAAAAAGATGTGTATAAATTAGGAGATAAACGAAATAAATTAACAAGTAAACAAATTTCAAAAGCAATAAACATAACTAAAGTAAGTACTTTATTGTTTATTGTAACATTATATATAATAAATTTATTAATATCATTAATAATATTGGGCTAAAAATATGAAGATTACAATAATATCTGTAACAGAATTTGGACTTAAACTATCTAATCAAATAAAAGAAAAATTAATAAAAGATCCTACTATTATTGAAATTAAACAATATCATAAAAATGTTAAACAAGTTATTGAATCTGAATTTAATAAAACTGATTGTATAATAGGTATAATGGCAACAGGTATTCTTGTAAGATCAATTGCACCATTTGTCAAATCTAAATTAACAGATCCTGCTGTTTTATCAATTGGAGATGATGGTAAATTTGTAATAAGTTTATTATCTGGTCATTTTGGAAATGCTAATAATTTAACTAGTAAAATAAGTAAATTAATTAATTCTACAGAAGTTATAACTACTTCTACTGATATTAATAATAAAATTGGTATTGATAGTCTAGCTAAAAAATATTATTATAATATAACTCCATCTTGTAATATTAAATATATTAATAAAGCATTAATCAATAATGAATCTGTTGATATTAATCTACCACCTAAATACTCTTATCTTAATGATTTAATTCCATCATATTATAATATTTCAAATGATAATAATGATTTTTATGCAAGAGTTAATGATAAATTAGTTTATTTTAAACCTTTAACTATTACTATGGGTATTGGTGCAAGAAAAAATATTTCATATGATAAAGTATTTAATGCAATAAATTCAGCTTGTAAAATACTTAAAATTCCTATTCAACGTATTGATCAATTTGCAACAGTTGATATTAAAAAAGATGAAAAAGGAATATTAAATGTTATTAATAGTTTTAATAAACCTTTAAAAATTGTTTCTTCAGAAGATATTAAAAAATTTAATAATATTCAATGTTCTAAATCTGATTTTGTTATGAAAAAATTTGGTATTAAAGGTGTTTGTGAACCTTCTTGTTTAATTGCTTCGGATAATATTAATTCTGAATTAATATTTAAGAAAACAGCATTTAATGGTGTTACAATTGCTGTTTGTATATAAAATAATATTTAGGTGATTTTTTGAAATTAAAAAAGATTTTATTAATTGTAATTATTTTAATTATTATTTCTTCTTTATCATTGTTTATATTGTATAATAATAATGATACAAGTACAATTGGTTCTGATGATACAGGTCATGTAATTAAAACTGTTTATAATCATTATAATTCTAATGTTACTATTGCTATTATAACTGGTATTCATCCACGTGAAACATTAGCAATAAATCCTGAAATTGAAGCAGCAAAGGTTTTTGCATTTTTTAATAATGTAAAAGTAGTAAATTATAATGTTGTAGTAGAAAAAGATTCATCTGATTATAATCTTAGTCGAACTAATGGTGAACATTTAGTTTCAAATTATGTTGTTTGTGATATCTATAATTCTAATGCTGATGTGGTTATTATTAGTCATTCTCATATTCCAACTTATGGTGAAGGATTTTATGTAGCTACTCCTGAAATGGATCAAAAATCTGTTGATTTAGCACAGAAGATACAATCAGGTGGTATTAATTTTAATTATTATCCAAATAATGGTAAAAGTTCTTATAATAGTTCATCTGCAGTTCTTGTATCTAAACCTTTAGCTATTTCAGGTTATCCTACATTAGTTTATGAGATTCCTGAAAATATTACTGAAAATGATGCTTATCAAAATACATATAATTTAATGAAATTTTGTTTAGATTATTTAAATAATCTTTCATAATCTTTTTTTAAGTTCATTATTATTTATTTGTGTTGTAAATCCTTGATTATCCCAATGAGTTTTACATCCTACATAGTTTAATAGAACACATTGTGCTGGTATGTTTATAGATTTTGCTTGTAATCCACCTTCTATTAAGTTTAATATACATGTTATTCCTATTATTCCCATTTCTTTTTTGTCTTGTTTTGTTATATTTTTAAATGCTGTTGATCCATGATATATAATATATACTTTAAAGTTTTCTGTTTCTTCTTTTTTTGTAATTTGTGCTATTGGACAATTTGTTGTGCATTGTGTACATATGTCACCTAATTTACCTTTTTTTGCTTGGCAATTTTTTGAATTTTGGAATTTCATACATGACGGTACTAGTATTGTTTTTTTTGTTCTTTTTTGATAATTATCTTTAAATGTTTTATTCATTATTTCAGCACCAGTCATGTTTAAATGATATTCTATTTCATTTTTTGTGCACATTATTATGTCTTCTTTGTTTTTATGTTCTATTTTACTTTTTTTTATGAAATTATTTACATTTGGTGTATATTCATGTAATGTATTTTGAGATCTTTCTTGGAAATATTTTGTAAATTTTATTATATTTTCTAATATTTCTTTTATTTCAGGTTTTGTTTTTGTATTGAAAAAATTAATCCAGTCTCTTAATATTTTTTCTTGATATTTATATTCGCCTGTTATTTTCATCCATGTTAATAGTTTTACATAGTTTTCTAATGAAAGTTCAATATGGTTATTATCTTTTGTTATAAGATATTTTTCTGTTAAATATCCTTTTATTGGATTTATAATAATTTTTAATGATGGATGATTGTCTCTTAATTCTATTACTAAGTTTAACAGTGTTTTTTCTTGTTTTTTCACGTTTATGGCTTGTGTTATATGTTCAGTCCAATATACACCTATCATTAATGTTTCTAGTATTATATCTTCTTTTTTTCTTGTTTTATCTTTTGTTGTTATATAAGTATGATATTCATTTATTGTATTGTCTAGATATGATGGAGCTGTTTGGATTATCTTTTTTGTATGTTTTGTGATGGTATCATAATACTCTGGATTAATATTGTATGTTATTGTTTTCATAAGTTAACATCTTCTTTAATTTTTATGTTTTCTAGTAAGAAATATGCATGTTCTTCTATTTCTTTAAACATTTCATCTATTATTTCTTCTTTTAGTTCATTTTCTAATGCTATTTCAAGTATTTTATAAATTGCATATCCATAATACTCTCTTGCTAATTTTTCTGGATTTAAATTTTTTATTACTTTTTTTTCTATCATCATTGTAAATATTTCTGTCCAGTTTTTTATTGGTTTATTTATCATTTCTTCTTTAAAAAATTCTTTTGCTGTTGGATTTTGGTACATTTCTGTAAATAATATTTTCCATATTTTTAGCATTTCTGGTTGTTTTATTTTTTCTTTGAATAGTTCAGATCCCGTGTGATAAAATTCTTCAGGGCTTTTCTTAATTAGTTGATTTATTTCTTGTTGTGGTATTGTTTCTTCATTGAATTCTTTTTTGAATCGGTTTAATATTGAATCTAATATGCTTTTTTTACTTGGATAATGATTATATATTGAACTTTCTTTTATTCCTACTTCTGTTGCAATTTTTCTTATTGATACTGCATTGTATCCTTTTTCTGAAAACAGATTTAAGGATGTTTGAAATATTTTTTCTTTTGTTTTCATTTTTTTTATTCCTTGACTAACTAACACTCGTTAGTATTAGTTATTATTTAACAACTATATAAAGCTAACGATTGTTAGTATAAAAATTATTTTTATAAAATCTTAAATTTTTATGAAATTTTCAAGTATTGACTATGTTTGTTTTAGAGTTTTAATTAGAAGATTTCAAAAAATCATGCGTCTTAGTTGATTAAAGATTTTGTATGAAAAAATTTTGTTAATAATTTAAAATATGAATATCATGATTTATTCTTAAATGTTAAAATTTATTAAAACTAAAATTTCGAATTTTTTTTATATAAATAATGTTAATAATTACATTTTTCTGGTGTTGTATTCAAAATAATAAATCGTCTATTAACTTTTTTAGTATTTTTAATAACTATTTTATAGCAAAGATATTAAAAAAGGATTTATTAAGGATATATTTAAATATTTTCTTCAACAAATCAAATTAAAAGTCTTTTTTATCATAGATTAAACTAATAAAACATTTTTGTCACAATTAATACTGTTAGTCTTAATATTTAAATTTAAGATTTTAAAAATACATTTTACATTAAATAACTCTTAAAAAAAGTACTTTACAAAATTTAAACTAATTAAATAATAAAACAATAAAAAAAGAATCCACCTCCCTAAAAAAATACTAAAAATCTAAGACACTATATTTATACATGTATTAACAAATATTTAACTGGTTAATAAAAATGATCTTAAAAATAATATACTAAATTTATTTGTATTGTTTTTAATCTTAATTAATCATTTAATAGATAATATCATTTAAAAAATATTATAAAAAAAAATAAAAGTTAATGTTATTATGAAAGAAAATTTTCACAAATATAACGAATAACCATCTATAATAATAAAAAAGAGTAACAATTTTCAAAAAAAATCACCTTAAAGCTAATAATTATATCCAAAACAAAAAAAATACAATTAAATACCATTTAAACAAATTTTCAAATACAAATAGGATTTATTTTTTACTAAAATAACATTAAAATAAATATTTATTTTATCTTTAAATTCATATTATAACCTTAAAAATAAAAGGGAGGATAAATGTGTGAGAAAAAATAGTTCTAAAAAATTATTAAAACTGATTTTCATCGTGAGTTTACTTTCTATATTATTTATAAGCTATGCTTCTGCTAGTTCAATAAATGATACAAATCCAAGTATAACAAACGACAATCAAAACAATAATACAAATTATCAAACTACTTCTGAAATAACATCAATTAATAACTCTAAAACCCAATCTAAAAATACTACTATAGAAACTAATGATAAAATATCAAATAAACAAATAACCAATAATATTTATAATAACCAATTAAATAATTATATTTCAGAAAATAGTACTAAATCTAATTCCAACAATTACAATATTTATGTTAATTCAATTAGTGGGTCTGATACTAATCCTGGAACAGAATCTCAACCATACAAAACATTAAAATATGCAGTTAATAAATCTAATAAGTATAGTTCAATATTTTTATATGATGGGACATATACACTTACAGACTCTATAACAATTAGTCATGATCTAAATATCACTGGTCAAAGCAGAACAAATACAATTATTGATAGTAATTATAAAACCGCATTTCTATTATACAATACTGCATTCAATATTAAAAACTTAAAAATAACTAATGGAAATGGTACATATGGTGGAGCAATTAAAATAAAAATAAATTCAATATTAAATGTTGATAATGTTATTTTTGAAAATACAAAAGGAACAATAGGTGGGGTAATAGGTAATGTTGCAACAAATATTAACATAACTATCACTAATTCAATATTCAGAAATAATAATGCATCTAATTTGGGTGGGGCAATATCAAACACAGGTGTCTATGGAATAACAATTATCAACAATTGTAACTTCACCAATAACCAAGTAACAGGATTTAATGCAAGTACAAATAAAGGTTCTGGAGGAGCAATATACATAGGAAATGAAGCAACAGCATATATAAATAATACTCGATTTGAAAATAATACAGCTTATCGTGGCGGAGCAATATACAACTCCAATGGACTACAAGCAATTTACAACAATTTAACATGTATAAACAATATTGCCTATGGAACAAATATTAGTAATGCCTATGGTGGGGCATTAATGATAGCTTCAGGACAAACTACTGTAACAAACAGTTATTACTTTAATAACTCAGCAATAAATGGTGGGGCAATAAGTATCAATAGTGGATTACCTGTACTAATATCAAATACAACATTTGATACACAATATAATACAATAGAAGAAATTACTATTGAAGAAGAAATCAAACCTTTAGATTTAATATATGAAGAGTTTATTATGGAGGAATAACTTATGAAAACAAATCTTAAACTAAGCATATTAATACTATTAACACTATTTATAGTATCATTATCAGTAGTATCAGCAGCAACAAATACAACAACAGATATTACCTCAACAAATAACATAATCAAACATAACGATACAACCAATACAATAAATGAAAATAATAAAAATATAAACAATATAACACCAACAAACACTCAAAAAACAAATAATAATGTAAATACAGTAAATAATAAAGAATCTGCTATAGTTACAACCAATAAAGAAACAAACAATACAATAGTACCTGAAAAAAGCTCTGCAGCTAACTACTTTGAATTAAGAGATCAAATAGCAAATATAAAAGTAAATGGGTCTGCTGATAAAAACTACTCAATAAAACTAACAGGAACTCAATATAAATGGAAAGGGGATATAGGTTGGAATGGAATACCATCCAATTTAACAATAATAGGTGATACTTATTCCAATACAAAAGTAGTATTAAATGGAATGCATAATGGGGTTGGACTCTTTTATTTAAATTCAGGTCATTCAATAACATTTATTAATGTAACTTTTTTAAATGGAAGTACATATTATGATGATTGGGGTGGAGCAATAATAAATCAAAATGGAACAGTAAATCTCATCAATGTAGATATGATAAATAATACAGCATTTTCTGGTGGGGCAATAAAAAACTATGGAACTTTAAATATTTATAATTCATCATTTACAGGAAATATAGCAACAACATCAGGAACAAAATCTGTAGCTCATGGGGGGGCAATATCCAATTATAATGGAAAAATAAATATTTATAATTCCTCATTTACAGGAAATATAGCATCAGCTTCTGGAATAAAATCTGCAGCATATGGTGGAGCAATAGCTAATTTTAATGGAAAAATAAATATTTATAATTCAACATTCTCTGAAAATAATGTAACAAGTTATGATGAAGAATTTGATGATATGTACACTCAAAAACCAGATGCAATTACTTATGCTTATGGTGGAACAATATATAATGATGGATTATTAAACTGTTACAATTCAAATTTCATCAATAATTCAGTAAAATCAACAAGTTTAAGTGGTGGTCTACAAGGATTTCAATATTCATATTCTCATGCTTATGGTGGAGTAATATATAATAAGAAAATATTAAATATTTTTAATTCTACTTTAACAGGAAATCAAGCAATTTCTACTGCATTTGGGGATTCATCAGTTATATCTTATTGTTATGGTGGGGCAATATATGATAATGGAATAATGGATATGAATATATCTAAATCAATGTTTAATAATAATTTAGCATTATCTTTATTAAATCATTATGATCTTAGATATGATGGTATGTTTGGTGGTGGTGGAGCAATATACACAACCCATACATTAAATATGAGTGAAATGAAATTCATAAATAACAGTGCAACAAATAATGGTGGAGCAATATGTACAGAAAACAATACAAACATAACAAAGTCAGTATTTATCAACAACACAGCAACTAACAAAGGAAATGTAATTTACTCAAAAAATAACACAAATAATATACTTGAAGATAATTGGTGGGGAACAAATAATCCTAATTGGAATCAAACATTAACTAATATAACTCAACCTAAATCATGGATATATTTAAAAACAACAATAACAAAAAATAATATAATATTAAAAGAAAATATAGAACTTACAAACGATTTTAATTGGAAAACAGATGGAAAAAACATCATATCATATACTAATAATATACTTGATGGATTAAATATCACATATACATTAAACAATAATCTTGGAACATTAAAACCAACAATAACAACAATAGAAAATGGGACAAGCATAACACAATACACAGGAACAAAAGTAGGAACAGAAAATATAACACTAAAAACAGAGAATATAGAAACAGATAACAACACATGGATAGTAACAATAAACCCACTAGCAACAACAACAAAAATAACCTACATCACACCAAACATAAATCCTGGATCCAACATGACAATACAAGCAACAATAACAGACACAAGACGTGACTTAGTAAACACTGGAGAAGTAGTAATAAAAATCAATGGAAAAACACTACAAGATGATTATGGAAAAACAATAAGAATATCAGTAGTTAATGGAACAATAAACTATAATTATTATATACCTGATAATTACAGTACAAAACAATACAATCTAACAGTAAAATACCTAAGAAATGACAATTACACTCCAAGTGAACAAACAATAAACTTCACAATCACAAAAGAACCAACATCAACAAAAATAACCTATATCACACCAAACATAACACCAGGAAGTAACATGACAATACAAGCTAGTATAACAGACAAAAATAAACAACCAATAACAACAGGAGAAGTAGTAATAAAAATCAATGGAAAAACACTAAAAGATAAATACGGACAATCAATAAAAATACCTGTAATAAATGGAACAATAAATTACACATATTATATACCAGAAAACTACAGTACAAAAACATATAATATAACAGTAAAATACTTAAAAAACGATAAATACACTCCAAGTGAACAAACAATAAACTTCACAATCACAAAAGAACCAACATCAACAAAAATAACCTATATCACACCAAACATAACACCAGGAAGTAACATGACAATACAAGCTAGTATAACAGACAAAAATAAACAACCAATAACAACAGGAGAATTAGTAATAAAAATCAATGGAAAAACACTAAAAGACACACAACAAAACAATATAGAAATACCAGTAATAAATGGAACAATAAACTACACATACCACATACCAGAAAATTATACCCCAAAAACATACAATTTAACAGTAAAATACTTAAAAAACGATAAATACACACCAAGTGAACAAACAAAAAACTTCACCATAACAAAAACATTAACAATAAAAGAAAATAATACAAACGAAACAATAAAAACAACAAACTGACTTCTCACCCCCTCTATTTATTTTTTTATTATTCACTCTTATTAGATTAAAAAAATAAGAAAAGTACATGGTATGTAAAAGTTTCAAAAAAGTATAAGAATTAAATACTAGAACCATACATATTATTATATAGTATTAAAAAAATTTAACTACCATTATTATGGGCTCATAGTCTAGCCAGGAATATGACGTGGGACTTCGGATCCCAAGGTCGGGGGTTCAAATCCCCCTGGGCTCGTATTTAACTAATAATATTTTTTACTCATTTTATAAATATAATATTTTTTCATAAATAATTATAAAAACATTGTTTTAAAAAAATTATAATAATAATATAAAATTATCAATTTATTATATAAAATAATTAGAAATAGGAGAAATTTAAGATAATGAAATTTAACATAAAAACAGATAATGAAAAATTAATAATTGGAAATCAAGATACTAATCAATTAGCCAAAGAATATGGTACTCCATTATATGTTATAGATGAAAATCGTATAAGAGATAATTATAATAGATTATATGATTCATTCAGTAGTAAATATTCTAATTTTAAAATGTTTTATGCAACAAAAGCTAATACTAACCTTTCAGTAATGAAAATATTAAATGATGAAGGTAGTGGTATTGATGCAGTATCTCCTGGAGAAATATACACTGCATTAAAAACTGGTTTTGAACCTGAAGATATAATATTTACTGGAAATAATGTTACAAATGAAGAATTAGAATATGCTAATAAATCTGGTGTAACTATTAATTTAGATTCCATCTCTGCTTTAGAAAGATTAGCAAAATTACCTGAAACTAGGGGTAAAAGAATATCTTTTAGAGTAAATCCTATGGTTGGAGCAGGTCATCATGAACATTGTATAACTGGTGGTCCTAAAAGTAAATTTGGTATTAAAGAAGAAGAAGTATGTGAAGTATATCAAAAAGCAATAGATTTAGGTTTTAATCCTATTGGAATTCATACTCATATTGGTTCTGAAATATTAGAATCTGAACCATTTATGTTAGCAGTAGAAAAAATGATGGATATTGCTGGAAAAGTTCATAAAGAAGTTGGTGTTAATTTTGAATTTATTGATTTTGGTGGTGGATTTGGAATACCATATACTCCTGAAGAAGAAGTATTAGATTTAGAAACATTTACGACTGATATAATTAATTTATTTAAAGAAAAATTAGATGAATATGATTTAGAAGATATTCAAATGAGAGTAGAACCAGGTCGATTTATTGTTGGTGATGCTTCTATTTTATTAACTCGAGTAAATACTATAAAAGAAAGTTATCGTAAATTTGCTGGTGTTGATTGTGGATTTAATACTCTTCTTAGACCAACAATGTATGGTTCATATCATCATATAGTTGTAGCAAATAAAATGGATCAAGAAAATGTTGAAGAAATTGATATTGCTGGAAATGTTTGTGAATCTGGAGATTTATTTGCAAGAGATAGGCCTCTTCCTAAATTAGAAGAAGGTGATTTATTAGCTATATTAAATGCAGGTGCTTATTCTTTTTCAATGTCTTCACAATATAATTCTAGACTAAAACCTGCTGAAATTCTCGTAAAAGATGATGAAGTTGATATTATAAGAAGAAGAGAAGAATTTGATGATTTATTCACTGGTCAAAATATTCCATTAAGGTTATTAAAATGAATGAAGAAATAAAATTTACAAAAATGCATGCATTAGGTAATGATTATATAGTTATAAATGAGTTTGAAAAAACTATTATTTCCGAAGAAGATAAAAATAAATTTTCTGATGAAAAATGTACTCGTGGATTTTCTATTGGTGCTGATGGAGTAATTTTTGTTTGTAAATCAAATAAAGCTGATATAAGATTTAGAATTTTTAATTCTGATGGATCTGAAGCTGAAATGTGTGGTAATGGTATTAGATGTTTTACTAAATATGTATATGATAATAAAATTTTATCTGACAAAGTAATTCATATTGAAACTATGGAAGATATTAAAAAAACTGTTATTACCACTGATGAAGAAGATAATATCATCCATATATCTGTTAATATGGGAAAAGCATTTTTTAAACCATCATATATTCCTGTAAAAGCTATTAGTAGTGATGATGAATTTTTAGAAGAACTTGTTAAAGTTGAAGATAAAGAGTTTATTATAAGTGCTGTAAGTGTGGGAAATCCTCATGCTGTAATATTTACTGAGGATAATCTTAAAAATATTGATTTAAATAAATATGGTTCTGCTATTGAAAATCATGAACTATTTCCTGAAAAGACTAATGTTCATTTTGTTAATGTAATTTCTCCTAATGAAATTAGGATGTTAACATGGGAACGTGGTGCTGGATTTACTTATGCTTGTGGTACTGGTGCTACAAGTTGTGCTATTTTAGGTTACAAAATTGGTAAACTTAATGAAGATGTCCATGTTTATTTACCTGGTGGGGAATTAGATATTTCAATAAAAGAAGATAGTGATATAACTGCTGTTATGAAAGGTTCTGCTGTAACAGTATACGATGGTTTATTAAAAATTTAAATTACTTAATTTTTTTTATTTTAAATAGTAATATCAGTATATAATTAAAAGAATAAATATATAACAATAATTAATTGTCTAATTTTAGAGACATACATTTCAAGTGTAAAAATATTTAAGGAGGAAAAGATGATAGAAACTGATTTTTTAAAATTGATATTAAAAAATCCTTTTAGAAATAAAAGTAGGGCTATTTTATCCATATTGGGGATAATGATTGGTATATTAGTGATTATTTCTTTAGGAAGTATTAGTGATGGTCTTGTTAATTCAATGGAAGATAGTAATAAAGGTGAATTTTATATAATGAATAATACTGTTGAAAATTATGGAACTCCTGCTAATCTTAATGAAAGCTCAATAGAAAATATCAAAAATATTGATGGTGTTGAGCATATGGCAGGAATAGTTGAAACACAGTATATGAGCGGATCTGAAAGTTATAGTATAATAGGGCTTGATAATAAAGAATTAGGATTTATGAAAATAGGATTAACTAGTGGAAATCCATATAATACAGATGATCAAATTGTAATTGGAAAATTATTAGCAGATGAAAAAAATAAGAAAATCGGAGATACTATAAATATTAAAAATAAGGATTATACTATTACAGGTATCTTTGAAACTGGAGATAGGGGTAAAGATAATTCAATTATTATGAATTTAGCTCCTGCTCGCGATATAGGAAAATTAGAAGATGGTGAAGTATTTTTAGAAACTGTTCAAGTAAAAGCTGGAAGTAATGTTGATACAGTTAGAAATAAAGTAAATGATAGTACTTCTAATGAAATTATTGCATTAACAGATGCTAGTGAATTAGATAGTGTTAAAGGACTGCTTAATATTATTAATAGTGCAACTATTGTTATATCAGGGCTTTCTATTGTTATTGGTGGTCTTGGTGTGATAAATACAATGTTAATGTCAGTATTTGATAGAACAAAAGAAATTGGATTATTAAAAGCTGTAGGATGGAGTGATAAACGTATTATATCTATGATTCTTGGTGAATCCATAATTATTACTTTAACATCATTTGTAATAGCAGCAATTATTGCTATAATAGGATTAAGTATAGTTTCATATTTAGGATACTTTAATGCAGTATACACAGTTAAAACATTTGGTATAGCTTTAATCGTATCAATTGTTGTAGGACTTGTTGGAGGATTTTATCCAGCATATAGAGCAAGTAAATTCCAACCAACAGAAGCTTTAAGATATGAATAATTTAATTTAAAAGGAAAATATGACTATGACATCAATAATAAAAATTAATAATCTAAAAAAAAGTTATGAAAACAGTACCATAACAGCATTAAATAATTTAAATCTTGAAATAGAAGATGGAGACTTTGTATCTATAATAGGACCATCAGGATGTGGAAAATCAACATTACTAAATATGATTGGAGCATTAGATATTCCTGATTCAGGTAGTGTAACTGTTGATGGTAAACTTGTTTCAGAATCTAAAAAACTTAATAAATTTAGAGCAGAAAAAATAGGATTCATATTTCAGTTACATAACTTATTACCTAATATTAGTGTTATTGAAAATATTGAAATCCCATTATATGGTCAAAATATTAAAAAAGAAGATATGAGAAAAAAAAGCCTTAAATTATTAGAAGAAGTACAATTATCTAATAAAGCGGATATTCTTCCAACAAAACTTTCAGGTGGAGAAAGACAACGTGTTGCAATTTGCAGATCATTAGTCAATAATCCTAAAATAATACTAGCTGATGAACCTACAGGAGCATTAGATAGTAAAAACTCAAAATTAGTTATGGATTTATTAAAAAAATTACATAAAGAAAAAAATGTTACACTCATAGTAGTAACACATGATTTAGATATTGCTAAAGAAGCAAATCGTACTATTAAAATGTTAGATGGTAAGGTAATAAATTAAAACCTTACTTAATCTTCATCTAAATCATAGTTTCTTGTATATTTAAGATTTCTTGTTTGATAAATTGCTTCTCTTCTTATTTTTAATAATTTTTTCTTATTTTTTATTATATCTTTTGGAGTTTCTATTAATGGTTTTATTCTTGGTAATAAAT
Organism: Methanobacteriaceae archaeon; assembly: GCA_030539615.1. Lineage (GTDB taxonomy): Archaea > Methanobacteriota > Methanobacteria > Methanobacteriales > Methanobacteriaceae > Methanosphaera. The sequence goes on from JAUNXU010000021.1 coordinate 21,575, forward strand.
ATTCTACTACTTCATCTTGATGTAACCAATCACAGTTTTTACAACTCCAAACATCCTTATCAGTTATCCATCCAGTCTGCATAACTCCACTAGTATTT
>JAUNXU010000021.1:21682-23482 GCA_030539615.1 Methanobacteriaceae archaeon
ATTCACCACCAGTTGATCCATCACCACATGGATAAAATGGACAGAAACAAAATGTACAATTTTGATGATATGTATGACATGGGAAATATTCACAATCAGTATTTGGTCCTTTTTGTATATCTCCTTTTATAAATTTTTCATAGAATTCATAATGTAATTTTGGTAATTCAAAATCAGTTATATTATATCCTCTAGGAGTTATCATTTTTCCTTTTTTAACATATGTCATTGAATTTCCAACTATGAATGTTGTTGACATACCTATATCTTGATTTTTTAATTCATTTAATTTACATATGTGTGTTATTGTGTCTGTTCCGTCTGTTGTTACAATTCCTACAGGTGTTTCTGGATTTTTATTTTCAAGTAATGTTTTACATGCTGTTTCAAATGGTTCTGTTCGACTTTTACTTTTAGGATTATAAAATACTGTTACTAAATCTGCTTTTGCAGCATATTCTATTTTTCTTTCTATTTCAGATAAGGGTGTAAGTAAATTACTTAAACTTATTATTGCAAGATCATGTAATGGAGCTCCTAAATGTGATGCAGAATATGTTGCTGCTGTTACACCAGGAATTACTTCAAATTCTATATCTTTATACTTATCTATTATTTGGAAATATACATTTGCCATTCCATATATTCCTGGATCTCCAGAACTTATTATAGCAACATTTTTTCCTTCTTCTTTTGTTTTTTTGATTGCAAGTTCTACTCTATCTAATTCATCACCCATATCTTTACTATATATTTCTTTATCTTCAGTTAAGTCTTCAATAGTTTTTAAGTATGGTTTATATGATATTATTGTATCTGCATTTTTTATTGCTTCTTTTGCTTTTTCTGTTATGTGTTCTCTTTTTGATCCTATTCCAATTAAACTTATCATATTATACATTACCTTCCTTTTTTATAATAAATTTATAAATTTTTAGATTATTTATATAAATAATTATCTAAAACATATTTTATTTATATGTTGGCATAATTAATCATTAATTCTTGATATTATTTAAATTTTTTAGTAAATTAGATTTATTTTATTATATTGTTAAATTAAATGTTTTTAAAAAAAGAATTTTTAAAAAAAATAAAAAAGTAATTATTTAGTTTTAGTTGTATTATTAGTTTTATTTGATGTAACATTAGTTTGGTTTAATGTTGTATTATTAGCTACCTGTGTAGTATTATTTGAATTATATAAAACTATTTGTTCAGTAACAGTTATTGTATCTGTATCAATGTATACTCGTCCAGAACTAGAAACTCTTCCAGTTGCAGTTGCTGTAATACTATAAGTTTGATCTGTTTTTATTACTAATGAACTATTTCCTGATGCTTGTTGTGAATCTTTATATGCAATACCTGATAAAGTTACTGTTTGATTTCCAGTTTTACCTGTTGATGTTTTAGCCGATAAAGAATTCACATTTATAGACATTCCCGTCTTATTTTCTAAAGCTAATCCTACATCATTAGTATTGGTTATATTTAATGTATCTTGATCAGATAATGTTTTTGTCCCTCCAGATATTGATTGAATTATTTCCGATCCATGATTTAATTGAAGATCTATTAATTCATTAACTGAAGGTGGTTCTGAAGAGATAATTGCATATGAACAGAAAAGTCCAACTTCAAAAAATCCCAAAATTAACAGGATAAATAATATTATTTTTAAAATTCTTGACATTTTATTTGATCACCACCATTATTATGGTTTAATATTAACCTATTTTTTTGATAAAAATTTATTAATTTAAAATATTTTTTTTATTATATATACATAATTTATTA
>JAUNXU010000101.1 GCA_030539615.1 Methanobacteriaceae archaeon
AAAACTCACTATTATGTATAAATTCAAAAACTATTGAAAATATGTTTGCAGATCTAATAGTAGTAACAGAAGAAACCGAATATTATCCAAAGATACTTCAAGAAATAGAACGTATTTGTAAAATTGATCCAGAAAATATAGAATTATTAGACTTTAAATTACTATTATTAATAATGAATCAAGATCCTAATATAATAGAAGAAATTGATAAAGCAATAGAAATCTATCCAGATCCAGAATTTTATATTTATAAATCAAAAGAATTATATAAACAAGGAAATGAAATTGAATCATATAACTGTATTGATAAAGCTCTTCAATTAGATGATGAATATTATGAAGCAGTAAAATTAAAAGGATTTGCATTATTCATGAAAGAAGATTATCATGAAGCAATTAAATACTTTGAAAAAGCATTAACTTTAATTGATGATTCATATGAAGAATTAGAGATAATGGGTACTTTTGTTGATTGTGTATTAACTATTCGATTAGAAAATAATGAAGATCCTATACTTGAAAAATATGAAACTATATTAGAATTAGATGATGCATATGAAAAAGCTAAAAAATATGTTCAAGAAAAACCAACAAATTATGTGGAAAAAGCAATAGAAGAATTAGAAAAAGTTATTGAAATACATCCAAGATATAAAAATACTGCAGAAATTTATTTAAACTTAGTATATCTTAATAATGAAATGGAAAAAGCAGAAGAAGTAATTCATGATATAAAAGAAACATTTTCAGAAGATGTTGAATTTTTAAAAGAAATAATGGAATTGTTTAATAATCAAGGAAATTATGAATATAGTTTACGTTTAGCTTTATCTATACCAAATGAAGTTATGGATTTAGAATTAATAATATTATATCTTGATGCATTAAAATATATGGGAGAATATGAAGTTGCTCTTGAATTAATAGAAGAACTTAATTTAAAAGCTCAATTAGAATTTGAATTATTAGATTTGAAAGCTGAATTATATTTAAAAGAAGGTAAAGTAAGACAAGCTAAAGAAATTATTGAATTAAATATGAAATTATCAGATAAACAAGAGGAAAAAGAATATTTAAATGATATATTAGAAGAAATAAGTTACACTTAACATTAAAATTAAATGAAAAATTTTAATGATGAATTAAGTTTGAATAATCAAAATTCTGTTGTATATTTCTGTATGATAATATATTATCATTTAATTTATATTTTTTAATTATAATATACTATTTACTATTTATTTTTTCATAACTTATTTTCTTATTTGATTTTTATTAAATATATTTTTTAGATAGCTTATTTTATATTATGAAATATATATGTTATTATTATATTATGAAATAGATTTAGGTATTGTTGTATGTATGAATCATTATTAAAAATTTTAAATAGAATTGGTTTAACTGATTATGAAGCTAAGGCTTACACTACTTTAAATTCTCGAATTATTGCTAAAGCTGAAGATATAAGTTTAGAATCTGGTGTTCCGCGTTCAAAGATTTATTCTGTTCTTTCAAATCTTGAAAAAAAGAATTTATTAACTATAACTCAAGGTAGACCTTTAAAATATACTGTTGTTGAACCTAACCAAGTATTTAAAATGTATAGAAAATCAATATCAACAGACTTAGAAGAAGCTGAATTAAGATTAACTTCTTTATATGAAAGCCAATTATCAAATACTAATGCCCCTATTTGGACATTAGAAGATTCAAAAAAGATTGTTGATAAAGAATTAGAGATTATCAAACGAGCTCAAGATTATTTATATTTAAGAATAGGATTTTTATATTTGGATGAACTTAAATCTTTATTAACACAACTTAAAAAAGCTAAAAATAGAGGAGTAACTATTAAAATTATTAGTTCATCACAGTGTAAAATTGATAATACAATTATTAATATCAGTACCAAATTAAAAAATAATGATTTACTTATTAAAGAAAAAGCTTTACCTACTGCTAAACTAATTATTCGGGATGATAAAGAAATGCTTTTAGTATTTGCAGATATGGATAAAACAGGTAATGTTGATGTTGATTCTTCTATTGGTTTATGGAATCATTATTCAACTATTATAAATCATTATACTAATGCTTTTAATATGAATTGGAATCAAAAAAAATAAAAAAAAGTGAATTATAACTTATTAAAAACATTAACTATTTCTGAAGATTGATTTATCTCAACCGTAGGAATATTAATCCTATTTTTTTGTTTAAGATATTCTTTAGCACATATTCTTGTTATAATATCAATATTATTAAAATCCATTACTACTTTATCAGTATCTGGATGAATTTTAGCAAATACTTTTTGAATAATTATTTTTGTTCCAAGATATGATCCTAATTCTTCTTCTAATTTTATTGTTATCATTTTAATCTCTTTTTATTTTAATTATTCTATTTGTTGTTGTTTTTTGGTTATTTTGTGTAGATCCAGTAATAAATGTTAAATTTAGAGTGTTATATTTATAATTTTTAGGTATTATATAAGTTAGCATTGTTTTATTATGGGATACTGTTTTTTGATTGATTTTTATACAAGTTTTTATTGGTGTATTATTTGTATTGTTTGTGTTAATAGTGTAATTTATTGTTATTGTATCTCCTAAATTGTAATATTCTTTTTGAGGATTTATTATAGTGGTAATTTTTGGAATATTTTTAGTTACAGTTAATGTGGTGTTTTTTATTGTGGTATCATATTTGTTATTTTCACCTGTTATTATTGTTATGATATGTTTTCCAGGTTTAAATACTGATGAAATTAAATATTCATAGTTTATAGTACCATTAACATTTTTAAGATTTATTATTGTTTTTTGATCTATTTTTATGCATATTTTCGTATTTTTTATTAATTCTTGATTTATGTCGGTTATTAATGCTTTTATTATGATTTTTTCATTGATATTTGTTGTTATATTATCTGTAATTATGTATTGTTTGCTTTTAATTAATGTTAATGTTGTATTAGTTGTGGCTGTATTGTATTTATTGTTTGTTCCAGCTATTATTGTAATATTGTATATTTTGGCATGGTAGTTTGATGGTATGGTGTAATTATATTCTAATATTCCATTTGTTATATTGGCTTTTCCTATTGTTTTTTGGTTGATTTTTATACATATTGCTGTTTTTTGTGTTATTAAATTATTATTTTCTGTTAATAAAGCTTTGATACTGATATTTTCTCCTGCTTCTGATATAATTGGATTTGTAGTAAGTATGGCTTCTTTTTTATTGGATGTTATTGTTATGTTTGTAGTATAATTGTTTGTTTGATAGTTTTTTGTTTCAGGATATTTTATTGTTAATTGGTGTAATCCTATTATTTGTGGTTTATATTCTAATTTTGCAGTGTTATTTTCTACTTGTGCTTTTCCTATTATAATATTATCTATATAATATTCGATTGTTCCTTCGTTTATTGTGTCATTATAGCTGTATATTTTTGCTGTTATATTTATTGTAGTTTTATTTGTATTTATTGGGGGTGTCCATAGTAGTACTGTTTGTTTAGTTATTGTTAATATACATGAATTATTTGATGAAGTATAATTTTCTGTTTCTAGAAATTTTACGTTTATTTCTTGTTTTCCTATCTTATTTGGTGTGTAGTTAATACTTGCTTTGTTTTCTTTTACTGGTGCTGTACCTATTGTTGTATTATTTGTGCTGAATATTATTGTTCCTTCATTTATTGTATTGTTATAATTATAGACATAAGCTGTTATCATGGTTTTTCTGTTTATTGTTGTATTTTTATCAAATATTATCATTGTTGTATTTTGTTTTTCTATGTTTATTGTAGTTGTTTTATCTGTTTGTTGATATATGTTTGATCCTGTATAATTTATTTTTATTGTTTGCAAACCAGTTATTGTTGGTGTGTAATTTAGTGTTGCAGTATTATTTTGAACTTTTACTATTGTTGTATTATTATTTATTGAAAATATTATTGTTCCTTCGTTTATTGTGTCATTATTACTATATATTCTTGCTGTTATCATTGTTTTTTTGTTGATTTGTGTTGTTAATGGTTGTGTTATTAATTGGGTATTCTTTTTTGATATTATTAAAGAACTAGTATATGAACTTGGTGTATATTCTTCTGATCCTGTATAATTTACTACAATTGAATATTCTCCTTCGATATATGTGTTTGGTAGTTTATATGTTATTGTTGCTTTGTTTTCTTTAACTTCTGTCTGATTTATTATTGAATTGTTTAGTATGAATATTACTGTTCCTTTGTTTATGGTGATTGTGTTAGGGTATATTTTTGCTGTAAATTCTATTTGTTCTTCAGGGGAAGCTTTATATTTACTTGTCCAAATATTTGTTTGTGTTTTTTGTATTTTTATTGTATTATTAGTTGTAGATGGTGTGTATTTGTTTGTTCCAAGATAGGTTATTGTCATGTTGTATGATTCGTTTGTATATTCATCTGGTAGTTTTATTGTTGCAGTATTATTTTGTACTTGTTGTTTTCCAATTGTTTTATTGTTTATGGTAAATTCTATTGTTCCTTCATTTATTGTATCATTATAACTAAGTACTTTTGCTGTTATTGAATTGTTTGTTATGGTTCGATTTTTTAATTGGATTATTGTGCTATGTTTTGTTAAATTTAATGTACTTGTAGTATTTGTTGATTGGTAAATATTATTTCCATTGTATTCTAGTCTTATTCTATGGTTGTTTTCTGTAAATATATTAGATAATGTGTATGTTAGTGTTGCTTTATTTTCTTTTACTTCTTGTTTTCCTATTTCGATGTCATCTATGTAATATGTTATTGTTCCTGTGTTTATTATATCATTGTAACTGTATATTCTGCCGGTTATATTTATTGTATTTTGTACTTGTGCTTTTATATTATTTGTAACTAAT
>JAUNXU010000022.1 GCA_030539615.1 Methanobacteriaceae archaeon
TGATCAATATCTAAATAAAATGAACATTCACTATATAATCCGTTTAGTCATTTAGTATTAGTTTATTAAATATTTATATGGGTGGTAATAAAATAATATTATTTATTTAATAAATTTAAAATTTCAATAATAATTGGTTATATATATTATATTAATTATTTAAAAAATTTAATAAAGAAAGAAACAATATATAATATTAGAAAAAGATGGGAGTAAATAAAAATGGTAAAAACTGAAGAATTTCCATTATCTAGTGCAAATAGTATTCCTGGATATAAAATAATTAAAACAAATGGTTTTGTATATGGATTAACAGTAAGAAGTAGAGGTGCTGGTGGACAAATTGGGGCTGGAATAAAATCTATGTTTGGTGGAGAAATCACCCAATATAAAGAAGTAATGGAAGAATCACGAGAAGAAGCATTATCAAGATTGATAGATCATGCAATAGAAGTTGGTGGAAATGCTATTATTGCAGTACGTTATGATTCTAATTCATTTTCAGATATAATGCAAGAAGTATTAGCTTATGGAACAGCAGTTACTGTAGAAAAAGAATAATAAATTAATTAATTATTTAATTTTTTTTTAAAAATAGTAGTTAATTGGATAAAATTAATTATCCAAATATTAATGTTAATATTATTGTTAAAATACCTACAATCCAACAATAATATGCAAATATGTCTAAAGACCATCCCTTTATCATTTTAATAAGTAATTTAATTGAATAATATCCAAATATTATTGATGAAATAAATCCAGCTATAAGAGCTGTTATTGACATATCTAAAGATACAATATCTTTAATTTGTATTAATCCTGCACCCATAACTGCCGGTATTGATAATAAAAAACTGTATCTTGCAGCATATTCTCTTTCAAGTCCTATACATAGTCCTGATGCAATAGTTGCTCCTGATCTGGAAATACCTGGAAATATTGCTAAACCTTGACATATCCCTATTATAATTGATTGTGTAAAACTCATTTCTTTTGTTGTTATTTTACCAGATGAATGTCTTTGAGAATAATATAATATTATTCCAGTTATTAATAAGAATACTCCAACAAATATTGTTCCTCTAAATACTGTTTCTATAGCATCTTTAAATAAAATTCCTAATATTCCTGTAGGTATTGTACCTATTATTAATAACCATGCAAATTTCTTAGATACATTTTTTTGTATTCCTTTTTTAAAGTTACCTTCAGTTATATCTTTTAAACTTCCTATGAAACCTCCAATTAATCGAAGTATGTCCTTCCAGAAGAAAGAAAATATTGCAACTAATGTTCCTAAATGTAATATAGTATCAAATGCTAGTCCTGTTTGAACTCCTAATAACTGTTGTATTAAAACTAAGTGTCCGGAGCTACTGATAGGTAAAAATTCACTTATTCCTTGTACAGCACCTAGTATTATGGCACTGAGTATATCTATCACTGTATCACCTTTCTATAATATTATATGAATGTTAACCAATTAAATTTATCTTCAACTTCTGCATTAAATATTTCAAATAGTTTTTCTTGTAATTTATCAGTTATTGGTCCTTTTTTACCTTTTCCAACTTTTATTTTATCTACTGTTCTTATTGGTGTTATTTCTGCTGCAGTTCCAGTGAAGAATACTTCATCACATGTGTATAAAAATTCCCTTGGTAATCTTTCTTCTTTTACGGTTATTCCTTCGTCTTTAGCTAATTTTATTACTGAATTTCTTGTTATTCCGTCTAGTATTGAACAATCTTTAGATGGTGTGTATAATTCATTATCTTTTACTAAAAATATATTTTCTCCAGTACCTTCAGCTATATTTCCTTCATAGTTTAATAATATACTTTCTTTATATCCATTTTTTACAGCTTCTATTTTTGCTAACTGTGAATTCATATAATTAGAACCAGCTTTTGCTAATGCGGGCATGGTATCTGGTGCTATTTTTCTCCATGAAGATACACAACAATCTATTCCTTCGTCTAATGCTTCTTCTCCAAGATATTTTCCCCATGCCCATGTGGCAACTGCTGTTTCTACAGGACAATTTAATGGGAATACTCCTAGTTCTTCAAATCCAAAGAATACTATTGGTCTTATATAACATGATTTGGCATTATTTATATGTATTGTTTCTTTTATAGCTTCACACATTTCTTTTTCTGTGAATTTCATTTCCATACTATATATTTTTGCTGAATCATATAATCTTTTTACATGGTCTTCAAGTCTAAATATTGCTGGACCTTTTTTAGTATCATAACATCGTATTCCTTCAAATACACTTGATCCATAGTGTACTACATGTGATAATACATCTATTTTTGCATCTTTCCAGTCCATTATTTCGCCATTAAACCATATTTTTCCGTTTTCTCCATAAAATGACATTATTTTATCTCCTTTTTTATTTTTTTTTAGTGGAAGGGTTAAATTTATAATTCAAAACATGAAATTTATATCATATTATATTTTTGTTTTTTGTTGTTTATTTAATATATGTTACTTTCTTATTTAGTATTTTTCTATTTTTTAAGGATTTTTTAATAGTTTATTAAATTATTTTAGTTATTTTTTTAGAAATTTAATAAAATTTTTAATATAAAAAAATAAAAATTGTATTAAATCTTAAATTAATTTTATTTTAATTTTTTAGATTTTCATTAAAAAACTCTTTTTGTTTATCAGTAGTTAATATATGAGGTGGTTTTACTTGTGATGCAGATACTAATTCTTTTTGTTTCATTTTAATATAATTATTATATGTGTTTTCTTTTAAGAATTTTATTTCTAATTCACCTAATGTTGATTTTGATCGTTCTAACATATAATCTCGACTATATTTTTTAAGATTTCGTTCTAAAGACTCTTTAATATCTTCTATAGAAACATTATTTTCATTCCATTCTTCAAATAAGAATGTATAATGAAATGGATTACTATTAATTTCAGGATATACACTAAAATCAGTAATGTTCCAATTTAGTTCTTTTGTTACAATTGATATAATATCTCTGAATATGGATTCTGTTATTTTTTCTCCAAACAGATCAATACTTTGATTTAGTCTATAACAATACTCCATTACTGGAGTTTGATTATATGTATCTACTATTTCTATTACATCTTGTAGATTATATCTATAAAATCCAGAGCAATTTGTTATTATAACTTCATATTTTTTTCCTATTTCAAGTTGATCTATTGTAAGACAGTTAGAGTAGTTATTATCATTTAAATCTCTAAATTCATAAAAAACACTATCTGGTACTAATGCAAATTTATCTGAATTTACATCTATTGGTAATGAGAGGTAACCTTCTGAAGCTATTAATCCAAATAAATAGAAAGTAAAATTTTTTCCTACATATCTTTTTCGAATTTCATCTGAATATATTTTAAATGTTCCTGTTCCAATACCGTATAATACTTCTGCTTTAGGCCAGATGCAAGGGATTATAGGTTTATCAAAACCTTTTTTGAAACATTTTTCTAAATATTGTGCTCTTTGTGGTTGTGGTTTGATTTTAGTTTCTAAACTTTTTCTTATATTCTTTGATAATTTTATTGATTTATTGATTGTTCCAGTTTTAATATCTTCTACTAATAATTTCCAATTATCTTCTATGTATCTTAGTATTTCTAGAAAGAAACTATGGAATGTGCAGGAGAATGTTGTTATATTTTCATCCATTAATGCAAATCTTGAATGTATGTATTGAATATCAGTATCTTTTCCATAAAATAATGCTTCTTCAGGTGATGTATTTCGTTTAGTAAGAATATTTTTATTTTCTAATATTAATTTACATGATAATGATCCAAAGGATGCACCTGAATTTAAAGTTTCTAATGTTGCATCTCTTATTGCTAAACTTTTTCCATCAATCCAATTTAACCCTATTTTGTCTTCTAATAGTGCATATCTATATTTACTATATTTACTATGAGTTTTTTGATCTATTTTAGATAAAGGAACCATTTTTGGGTGTCCTGTTGTTCCAGAAGATTCAGAATAATGATCCACTTCATAAACTGTTATCAGATTAGTTTTATTTTCTTGTGTCATTAATTCTATGTATTTTTCATAATCATTGTAAGTTGTAATTGGTACTTGTTTTTGATAATCTTGTATTGTTTTTATATTATCAAAGTTGTATTTTTTACCAAATGTTGTGTGTTTATTGTCTTTTATTATTTTTTTTAGTAATTTTTGATTAGTTTCAAATGGATTTTTAGTTATTTTTTGAAAGTTTTCATATGTTTGTCTTCCTTTTTTGACTTTTTCTAAGTTTATTATTCCTGCTTTTGACAATTTATTATGCACCTATCTTTATTTTTTTGAATATTATCTATTAAGAATTAGTATATTGTTAATATTTTTATATATTTAAATTAATAGTTTGAATAGATTTTAAAAGAGTAATTTTTATTATATTAATCTATTATTAATTAAATATTTATTATCATGAATATTTAGAACATTTCTTTCATTAACCAAAAAGTATATATATTACTTCAATACATAGTAAATAATAGTATTACTACAATACAATAATTAATTTTAACCATGGGCTGGTGGTCTAGGGGTATGATACCTCCCTTACAAGGAGGGGATCAGGAGTTCAAATCTCCTTCGGCCCATTATTATTAAACTAAAAATATAAATTAACTATTTCTATACAAAATTACATCCTATATTGATAATGCTATTTTTTTACTAATTACAGTTATACATGTGAACATGCTATTTAATTTACATAAATTTTTAAAAAAGAGTTAATATCATTTATTTTACCCTAGAATAAACTATAATCTATTTTTATTAAAAATAAGAAAAGAAGAATTAATAAATAACTTTATAAAGTTAATGTTAAAACATATATTATCATTGATACAAAGAAACTAACACTTCCCAATGTAATTATGTTTGAAATATTCTGATCTATTATTGAAACTATACCATAAGATAATATGGCTGCTGTTATTATTTTTGCTAATCCTGTAAAAGGTCCTTTACCTAAAACATGACCTAATATATAAGTTACAACTGTAGCAATTAATATTGTAACAATTAATGTAAGTATGGTATGTTTTTTAAAATAATCTAATACATCACTAGCTGATCTCTTTGATTTTTTGGTAGCTGTATTTATACTATAATGGTTTGTTGATTTTGTAAATCCATTATTATTAAAAGGATTTAATTTATTTGTAAACGGATTCTGTGGTTTTTTGTATTTTGATTCATGTTTGTCTAATGAAACTCTTGTTGTACTTGATCCATAATCATAATCTTCATAATCTTCATAATCATAATCTTCTTCTGGATCATCATCTGATACAATGGTTCTTTTTTTAGCATAAGATTTTGCTATTTTTATTAATCCTTTTCTGTCTACTAATTTAATATTCCTTTTTTGTGCATAGACTGCTGCTTGATGAGAATAACTACTTGTGGTGAAAATTACAATCTTTGAAGCATGCACTGATTTTGCAACCATTTCCATCTCTTTTAAAATATCTAATCCAATTTTCCATGGTTCTTCATAATTTTTACATGCTACTACGACTCCAACTTCTCCTACAGATGTTTTTAATACTCCATATATATCTATTGTGTGATTATTTATTTTGTAGTCTGTGTATACTTTGAAACCTGAGTCTTCCATTATACTTGCTATAAATCTTACTAGTCTTTCTCTTTCCAAGATTTTCTCCCTTCTAATTTAGTTTGAATTAAGGGGGTTTTTATATTATAGATTTACTTTTCCCTTTTTAATATAGGTATCTTATTATCGTAGTTATTTTAATATAACTAGAATATTTTTTGCTATTATATTATTATATATTTTTCTTCCTTTAATAAATTAATTATTATTTTAAGAAAAAAATAGAAATAAGATAAATACACAATGTAGTACTATGAAAGCTTTAATTACAAATGATGATGGAATAACATCTACTGGTTTATTTCATTCTAAAACAGTAATGGATACAATTACAGATACAATAGCAGTAGCACCTGTAACACAACAAAGTGGAGCAGGTCATTCAATTACATTACTTGATCCACTAAGAATTTCAGAAGTAAAATTAAATGATGGTAGTATAGGTTATGGAATTTCAGGAACTCCAACAGATTGTGTTATAATGGGATTATTTGAGTTAATGGATGAATTTCCAGATATAATTGTTTCTGGAATTAATATGGGTGAAAATCTAAGTATTGCTAATTTAACTACTTCTGGAACTCTTGGAGCTACTTTTGAAGCTTCTAAATTTGGAATTCCAGCAATTGCAGTATCATTACAATTAGATTCTGAAGAGTTAAAACTAAAAAAAGGTGAAGTTCAACTTGATTTTGATTTATGTGGACGTTTATTAAAAAAATTAACTAAAAAAGTATTGGATAAAGGCATGCCTGAGAATGTAAATATTTTAAATTTAAATGTTCCATTAAATCCTGATACTGAAAAGCTTAAAGTTACTCATCTTGCTAAAAATATGTATACAACAGATATTGAATCTCGTATTGATCCTTCTGGTAGAAAATATTATTGGATTTATGGAGAACCAATTTGTGATGATTTAGAAGGTACTGATATTCACACTATTCGTTCATTACATCAGCCAAGTATTACTCCATTAAATACTAATTTTACTTCAAAAACAGATATTAATAAATGGATTGATTAATGAAGTAATATTAAATGGTTACAGGTATTCCTAGAATACTTTTTTTATTTTTTTCTAAGATATCATATGCTATTAATGCACTTCCTATACTTCCACTATCTTTAGTTAATATTTTTACTGGAGCTAAATCTTCTATTTTTTCTTTTATAATTTTACTAATATTTATAGGTTCTATCATTGATCCTATTGATCCGGTTAATACAATTCCATCTATATTTTTACTAATGCCATATAATCCATATATTTCCATTACTATGGTCATAATCATTGTATCAAGTGCATCAATATATTTTTTATCATTTTCTAAAATTCCTTCTACTAATTCATTTTTAATATTAGTTATCTTATTTTCTATAGGTAACAATTTAACTATTCCAGCATTTGAAAAACATTGATTTGCTGTTTTTTGATTAGAATCAATTTTACGAATCATTGATAAATCTAATGGGCCATGTATTAAACCCATAGCACCAATACAAGCATCCATTGCCCCTACTATTTTGCTATTTTGAACTAATATGCTAACAGTATTAGAACTAATATCTGCAATTATCATATTTTTCCACTTTGTTTGATCATAAGCAAAATAAGATAAACTTATTTTTTCACTACTAGCACAATGTGAATATGCTTGTCTAAAACGTTTATCTAAATTTAAAGAGTTTTTATGAAGTCCTGGTATAATAATACTATTTATATTCATGTCTTCTATATCATTATAAACATAACTTCCTCCTCCTGTAACCTTTCCAGCACCATTTATAGAAAGTATACCTTTATCTTTTACTTTATCAAGTGGTTGTATAGTATTTATTTTATCTCCCATTCCATAAGTTACTCCCATAAGCTTTATTTTGTTGGGATTAACATATTTTTTTAGTTCTTCTTTAAAAGATACTTTTTTATTTGATAATTCTCTTCGATTAAGACTAAATGTATTAATAGGTTTTCGTTTATTATTTAATATTGTAAATGATACTGCAGTTGTTCCATGATCCATTCCAAGATAGTACATGATAAATTTACTCCTTTATAAAAAAATAGTAGTTAAAAAAAAATTAAATAAATAATTTGAAGAGGTTAGAAGTTTATTCTAGTTTATTATCTAAATATAGTTCATATCCTGCTAAATCAAGTAGTCCATGACCAGTAAAATTTAATACTATATTTTTAGATTCTTTTTCATGTTTACATTTTATAGCTTCATTTACAGCTGCTTTTAATGCATGACATGTTTCTGGAGCTGGTACTACTCCTTCTAAGTTACTAAATAGTTTTCCAATTTCAAATATTTCGTTTTGACTTACACTACATGGATCTATATATCCTTCATGTGTTAATGCAGCAAGTATTGGAGATGTTCCATGATATCTTAATCCACCTGCATGGAAAGCAGATGGTACAAACTCATGTCCTAATGTGTACATTTTCATTAATGGTGTTAATCCTTCAGTATCACCATAATCATATTTATATTCTCCTTTTGTTAAACTTGGACAACTATCTGGTTCTACTGCTACAAATTTAGTTTCAGTATTTCCTTTAAGTCTATCTTTCATAAATGGGAACATCATTCCTCCAGCATTACTTCCACCACCAATACAAGATACTACTGTATCGGCTTCTTGATCAATGTATTCTAATTGTTTTTGTGTTTCTAATCCAATAATTGTTTGATGGAGAATTACATGGTTTAATACACTTCCAAGAGAATAATATGTTTTTTCTTCAGCTAATGCTCTTTCAACTGCTTCTGATATAGCAAGTCCTAATGCTCCAGGATGATCTGGATTTTTTGCTAAAGTTTCTCTACCTATTTTTGTGGTGTTTGTTGGAGATGCCATTACATTTCCATTATATAAATTCATTATTGTTTTTCGATATGGTTTTTGTTGGAAAGATACTTTAACCATATATACATCACATTCAAGCCCCATCATAGAACAAGCAAGAGATAAAGCTGTTCCCCATTGTCCAGCTCCAGTTTCTGTAGTTAATTTTGTTGCTCCATCTTTTTTTGCATAATATGCTTGTGGGATTGCACTATTTAATTTATGACTTCCTGTTGGACTTGTATCTTCACGTTTATAATAGATATGAGCTGGTGTATTTAAATATTCTTCTAATCTTTTTGCTCTTACTAATGGTGATGGTCTTCCTATTTGTGCATATTTATCTCTTACTTCGTCAGGTATATCAATCCATTGTTTAGTACTAGTTTCTTGTTCTAATACATATTTTGAAAATATTTTTGGTAAATTTTCTAGTTGATGTCCTTCAGAGGTTTGTTTTGATTCTGGTAATTTGAATGGTAAATCTGCAAGTATATTATACCATTTTTTTGGTATGTTTTCTTCTTCTAATTTAATATTGTACATAATATTTCCTTCCTTTATATATTGAATCCTGTTGATAATAATGTGTTAAGTACTAATTCTTCTAATATATTTTCAAATTCTATTGTAAGAGTAGCCCAATCATTATTTTTAACAAAGTTAAATCCTTTTTCTCCTTCAACTTTAATATATTTATTATTATTAAATTTGTTTTTAATTATTTTTAAAACTTCTTCTGGTTTATTTATATATGTAATTCCTGCATTATGACCAAATTCTGTTTCTATTCCAGGTAATTTTGTTGCAATTACTGGTTTGTGCATTGCAAGATATTCATATAATTTAATAGGTACTATCTCTTGCATTATTGGTTCATCAATATAAGCTGGTAAAATGCATATGTCTGATGCAGCTATAAATTCAGGTATTAATTTATATTTCTGCTTTCCTGTAAGAATTACCTTTTTTTCTAGGTCATATCGTTCTTGAATTTCTTTAAGATCATCATATGCATCACCATCACCTACTATTAGAAGTTTTATATTGGGATATTTATCTTGATTTTGTCCTATTTCTGTTGCTAATTCTTTTAATCCTGCAAATTGGTATAACCATCCCATGAAAAATAATGTTAGATCATTGTCTTTTATATTATAATACTCTTTTACTTTTTTTCCTGTATGTTTTCTATTGTCAAAATGTTTTAAGTTTATTCCAGCATTTATTATTTTAGATTTGTATGGATCTGCACCTAATTCTTGTGCTTTTTCATTTAATGTTTGATTGATTGTTAATGTATAAGATGTATGTTTTATTGTGTTTTTTGTTATTTGTTTTCCTAACCATCTAAATATTTTTTCTGGTATAAGATCATGTAATACATCTATAAAATAGTATACAAATGGAATATCATGTTTTTTAGCTTCTTTTGCAGCTATATTTGTATTTAATATTCCAAATCCAATTATTACATCTGGTTGAAATGTTTCTATTTGATGTTTTATTTCTTTTTTATGATAATAAATTATGGAAAGATAACTTAATATTGGCTTTTTTATTAGTGGTGGCCGTATAACTGTTATGTTTTGAGTTTTGTATACTTTACTAACATTTTTATATACTCTTCTTGGTGTTTTGGTTCTGTTAAGATTCTTTTTCCAATCTACTTCATAGTCTATTATATGTATTTTGTTTCCTTTTAGTGCTAATAATTCCATTAAGTGATGTTGTTGGTGTGGATTTCTTTTTAACCAGTCTGATTCTTGTATTACTAGTATGTTCATAAGAGTATTTTCCTCCAACCAATTTTATATTTTTATTATTCAAATTCTGCACTTTTTTGTATTTGTTTCCAATTATCTACAAACCATTGATGTGTGTTTTCTAATCCTTCGTGGAATGTGTGTTGTGGTTTATAATTTAGTATTTTTTCGGCTTTATCTACTGATGATAATAATTTTGTTTTTGCATCCCAATTTCTTCTTTGAGTAAATTTTATTCCTGCTTCATTGGAACATAAGTCATTTATAGTATTTGCCATATCTATTACTTGGTGATCTTTTCCAGATCCTAAATTTATAGATTCACCTACTGCTTTTTTAACATATCCCATCCGAGTTAATCCCTGTAGTATATCTTCAATATATGTCCAATCTCTTGTTTCTGTTCCATCACCAGTTATAGGTAATGGTTGTTTATTCATTGCCCAGTACATGAAATTTGGTATAACATTTCGATATTTTCCAGGTACTTCTCCAGGTCCAAATACATTAAAAAAACGAGCATTTACGATATTCATATCATATAAATTATGAAAATAGTTTGTATATAATTCACCAAGTAATTTTGTTACTTGATATGGTGTGTGAAGTTTTATACTTATATCATCTTCTTTAAATGGCATTTTAGAATCAAGACCATATACGCCACACCCACTACTTGAGTAAACAAAACGTTCTACATTAGTAAGTTGAGCATATTCCAATACTTTTAATATTCCAAGTCCATTTACTTTTAAATCTTTCTCCGGATTATCTACTGAATTTTGATTGGCAAAATGTGCTGCAAGATGGAATATAAAATCTGGTTCTTCTTTAAATACTCGTTTAAGTATTTGATCATCACAAATATCTCCTTGTATAAATTCTATACAGTCTTCTTGTGGAGTGTTCCATTTATATGATGAAGAAAGGTTATCCAATATTATAATTTTTTTAGGATCATATTTTGCTATTTTGTGAACTAAGTTACTACCAACACAGCCTGATCCTCCAGTAACTAGTACAACACTATCTTTATATGTGTTTTCTGCATTTGACAAATTAGTAATACCTCTTAATATTAACTTATAAGAAATTTAATTATTTCCTATTATTTTTTATTATGTTTAATATTATCTATTTTATTTTATTTATAGATTATTTTTAAGCCATTGAAAAATTAGATTAATTAGAAAAAATATAACAAAATAAAATTATAAGTGTTTAAAGTGTTCATTTTTAAAAATAAATCATTGTGATGACTTTTAAATTTAGTTTAAAGTTAAATCATAATATTTTTAAAATAAATTAATTTTTTAGAGTTATGTTAAAAATAATGTTAAATGAATTATTTTTTAAAAATTAAATTTAATTTATATTATATAATAGAAAAAAATATATTAAGTAAATTTTATAACTAACTATTATGAAGGATATATCTAATAAAAGAAAAATATATACAACAGATAATGGAATAATAATTGTAGATAGTAAAATAAAAACACAAATTTTAAATATATTGGAACATGAATCAAAAGAATCAGAAATTGTAAAAATTACAGGAAAATCTAAATCCACAATATCTGTACATTTAAATAATTTAATGGATCAAGGAATAATTGATTATAAGCCACATCCAATAGATAGGCGAAGTAAATTATTTTTTATAAAAGCAAAGTATATTGGTGAAATATATAATAGAGGTCTATTAATAGAAACACCAACAAAACCAAAAAATATATTAAATCCGTTAACATTTTATAAAACAAAAGATGAATTGCTAAAATCAACCTTTTTAAAAAAAGGGTTAACATTAGATCCTATATTTGAAGAAGTAGGAACATCAATGGGAAAAAAATTATACAATCAGTTAGAAATTGGTACAGAAGATGAATTTTTTAAAAGAATTCAAGAATTATATAAAGACTTAGATTTAGGTTCATTAAAAATAACAAAAACAGAAGAAAGAATAATTGTAAAAAACAACAATTGTAAAGAATGTGTTAAAGTATTAGAAATACCTATATCAACGTGTGCATTTAACAAAGGATTATTAAAAGGTTTAATGGAACAATATTATAATTATCATATTATAATAGATGAAGTAGAATGCAGATCTAAAAATGATGATGCATGTACATTCTTGATAGAAAAAGAATAAGAAAAATTATTTCTTATTGAATTTAATAATACTAGTTGAAAAATATTGTTTGTTATAAACAAAACCATCAACAACACATTCATTTTCCATAGTACAATTTTGAACAGATATCACACTTTTTTCACGAGGATCATTTTTAATACAATCTTCTAAAATATCAAGATGTCTAGAAGTTTTCATAGCAACAACAGTATCAACATATGGTAAAATTTTACTAAGACGTTCATCAACTTGTGGTACAATAGCCATAATATCATTTTGTGCAGTTAATTGTATGTTAGCTGCAGCTGCACAAGCTGTAAATGAAGTAATACCAGGTACAATAACAAGTTCAATACCTTCAGATTCAACTTTTTCTGCAACATAAGAAAAAGTACTAAATACTGTAGGATCACCAAGTGTTATAAAAACAGCATCTGATCCTTCCTTAATTTTTTCTAATAATAAATTAGCAGCTTCATTCCAATGTTTGTCTAATTCATTTTTGTCTTCAATCATTGGAAATAATGGTTCAAGAACTTCAAATTCATCTGTACGTTCATCAAGTACCTCTTGTACAATTGATAAAGCAACACTAGGTTTACCATCACGTGATTTGGGAGCAAAAATAATATCTGTTTTACCTATGATCTTTGCAGCTTTTAATGTTAATAATTCTGGATCTCCGGGACCTACTCCTATACCATATAATTTTCCAATACTCATAAAAAAATAATACCTCACTATAATTAATAATAAACTTTACTTAAAATAATAATTAATATATATGTCAAACAAATAATATAAATTTTAAGACTGAATTAATAAATAATTTACTATATTAAATTTATCAAGTTACATAAACTATTTTTAAACAAATATTTAAATTTTATTTTAAAATTAAGTACTAAAAACAATAAATTTTCATTCTATAAAAAAAGACTATGAATCAATTTTTAATTAATTTATTATTTTAAAAGACTATTCTATTGAACTTTCAAAAAAAAATACACAAAAGTCAATAACTAAAAAACACAAAATAATAAAATATGACAAATACAATCTTCTGCGAAAAATGTGGAATGCTAAAAAACAAATGTATCTGTTCACAAAACAGTAATCAAACAACAACATTACTAAATAGGCCAGATACAAAACAAAAAGAACAATTACAAAAAGAACATCCAGATATTGATGATGAAATAATAGAAAACTTTCCATTTACAACAGCACGACCAAATCAATTAGAAATAATAACCGAAATACTAAATACAATAGAAACAACAGATAAAAAATACATAATACTTGAAGCAGGAACAGGAACAGGAAAATCAGTAATTGCAGCAACACTAGCACAAATATTACAACCAGCATATATTGTAACAATGACAAAACAGTTACAAAAACAATATACAAATGAATTTGGGTATACTCAAGTAAAAGGAAGAAATAATTTTAATTGTAAAGATTCAGCAGAGTTAAACACATGTGATATAGGCACATGTCAAACATCCCAAACTACTGAAAATTTTCAATGTCCATATGGTATAAAAATAGAAAAAACTACTGAAGAAAATGAAACAAACACATATAAACCACCATTTACATTTAATGGTGAAGAACACTGTTCATATTGGGCTCAAAAATCAAATGCAATAACAGAACAAGTAACCTTATTAAATTATGATTATGCTTATTTAGAATTAAACTATGTAAAACATTTCCCTAAAAGAAATATAATGATTCTTGATGAAGCACATAATATTGAAGATAAAATAATGCATAAACTTGAATTAAATTTATATAACGCACGATTAAAAAAAGACATTAAAAGAGAAATTCCATCAGAAATGAGAACATATACTGATGTTAAAGATTGGGTAGCATTTTTAGAAAGTGTTTATGATTCATATAGTGATTTAAATACTGAAAGATTAACTAAACAAAAATTAGCACATGTAGAACAAATAAAACGAAAAATAATGGAAATAACAAAGAATATAAAGAAAGATCCTAAAAATTGGATAGTAGCTCCTGATAAAGATGAAGTATCATTTAAACCATTAAAAGTAGATAATTATACTCAAGATACACTATTTGAATATGCTGATCATATACTTTTTATGAGTGCAACAATACTAGATAAAGATCTATTTTGTAAATGGTTAGGAATATCAAAAGAAGATGTACATTATATATCAACACCAAGTCCATTTAAAAAAGAAAATAGACAAATTCATATGAAACTTGTAGGACCAATGTCTAAAAGAGCATTATGGCATACAGCACCAAAAACAATACCTGTATTACAGGAAATACTTGAAAAACATCCAAATCAAAAAGGATTAATTCATACTAATAGTTATCAATGTCAGAAATATATAACAGATCATATAAAAGATTCAAGAATATTGTCACATACTCCTAAAAATAGAGAGAGAATATTATATCATTTTGAAAATACTAATGAACCATTAGTACTTGTTAGTCCATCAATGAGTGAGGGAGTAGATCTTCCATATGAAAAATGTGAGTTTCAAGTAATATATAAAATACCTTACCCATACTTAGGTGATAAACAGATTGATCAAAGAAGAAAATTAGATCCTGAATGGTATGCTTATAAAACAGTTATGACACTTATGCAAGCATATGGTCGTGGAATGAGAGCAGAAAATGATCAATGTCAAACATATGTGATTGATAAAAATATGGAAATGATTCTGAGAAATAAGATGTTTAAAAGATTTATACCAGAGTTTTTTAAAGAAGCAATTGTAAAATAAAAATAGAAAATAAAATTTAAAGTATTTTATCAATAATACTTACAACTTTATTAATTTCTTCTTTTGTTATTATAAGTGGTGGTACTAATCGAAGTACATTACCTGCAGCACAATTAAGTATTAATCCTTCATTTTGTGCTTTACTTACAAGATCTCCACAAGGATGATCAATTTCTACACCAATCATTAATCCATATCCTCTTACTTCAACAATATCTTCATGAGTATTCATTAATTCTTCTAATTTTTCTTTTAAGTATTCACCATTAGTAGCTGATTTTTCAACAAGATTTTCATCTTCTATAACATTAATAGTTGCTAAAGCAGCAGAAGATACTAATGGACTTCCTCCAAATGTTGATGCATGATCTCCAGGGTTAAATGCAGAAGCTATTTCATCTTTTGCAAGTATTGCTCCCATTGGAAGACCACCTGCAATTGCTTTAGCACAAGTAGTTATATCTGGTGATGCATTAAACAATTCTTCTGCAAACATTTTACCAGTTCTTCCAAAACCAGTTTGTACTTCATCAAAGATTAATAATATTTCATTATCATTACAAATTTTTCTTAATTCTTTAAGATAATTTTTATCTGGTACTTGTACTCCACTTTCTCCTTGTATAGGTTCTACAAGTATTGCTGCAGTATCATCTGTTATAGCATCATTTGCTTTTTGAGAATCATTATATTTAACATATGTGAAATCTTCTGGTACAAAAAATCCTTTTTGATATTTTGTTTGTCCAGTTGCAGCAAGTGTTGTTAATGTTCGACCATGAAATGAGTTTTTCATTGATATTATATTTTTTTTACCAGTATATTTTCTTGCTAGTTTTATTGCACCTTCATTTGATTCTGCTCCACTATTGGAAAAGAATACTTTATCATGGGATGAAATTTCTACTAATTTTTGTGCAAGTTCGGCTTGTGGTTGAATATAATATATATTAGAACAATGAATAAGTTCTTTTGATTGTTTTGTTATTGCTTCTACTACTTTTTTATGGGTATGGCCTATATTATTTACAGCAATTCCTGCAACACAATCTATATATTGATTACATTCAGCATCCCATGCATTACATCCATGTGCTTTTGTTAGTGCTAATTCTTGTCGTCCATATGTATTCATAACATATTTATTTGTTTTTTCAATTATTTCTTTTGTATTCAAAGTATCACTTCTTATTATTTGTATTATTTTGATTAATATTTCTTTAATTTTATGTATTATCCTATAATTTTGTTAGATTCCTATTAATAATATATAAATTTCTTATGGTTTAATTCTTTGTATATACTTTTTATAATAATTGTAAATAAATAGTTAAAAAATAGATTATTTAATAGAAAAAATAATTAAAGTATTAAAAATTTAATTTATTATGAAATTAAAAATTAATTAAATTTATATTATTTTAAAATAGATTAAGTAATATGTAACTTTGGAGGTTATAATTTATTATGAAATTTGAAGATATGACTTTCTGTCAATCATGTAGTATGCCATTACAACCAGATGTTTTAGGAACCAATAGTGATGGTAGTAAAAATGAAGAATATTGTATGTACTGTTTTAAAGATGGTGAATTTGTTGCTGATATGTCAATGGATGAAATGATTAATTTCTGTGTTAAACCAATGGTTGAAAATAATGATATGGATGAAACTGAAGCTCGTGAAATTTTAGAAGAAGTTATTCCTCAATTGAAACGTTGGAGAAAATAGATATTAGATTAAATACATAGATATATTATATTACTTAGGAGGTTATTTTTTGAAAAAAGCAATTATTAAAACTGATAAAGGGGATATTGAACTAGAATTATTCCCAAATGAAGCACCAAATACAGTTAAAAATTTTGAAGATTTAGCAAATAAAGGATTTTATGATGGATTAACTTTTCATCGAGTAATTCCTGATTTTGTAATACAAGGTGGTTGTCCTAAAGGTAATGGAACTGGTGGGCCAGGTTACACTATTAAATGTGAAACTGAAGGAAATCCTCATAAACATGGAACTGGTGCATTATCTATGGCTCATGCTGGTAAAGATACTGGTGGAAGTCAATTTTTCATAACTCACAGTCCTCAACCACATCTTGATGGTGTTCACACAGTCTTTGGTAAAGTTATTAAAGGTATGGATGTTGTTAACAAAATTAAACCTGGAGATGTTATGAATAAAGTTATAATAGAATAATTTATTTATTCTATTAACTTTTTTATCTTTTTATCAAGTCCTGATTTTCTAGCATAATTAAATAAATATAATTGTGTGTATCCTGCTGTTTTTTCAAATCTTTTCATAGCAAAATTTCTTATTTTAGTATTAGTTTGTTTCTTATTTTCAAAATATAAATATGTTGTAATTCTATTTATCCACACATCTACAGGATATGCTTCATGTTTACCATATCCATATAATAGTATGCAATCAGCAACTTTTGATCCAACACCTTTTAATTCTAGTAATTTTTTGTAACTTGTTTGATAATCTTCTTTATTTATTTTTTTATCAAGATCTGTGTCTTGTAACATTTTTGTTGTTTCTAAGATATAAGGGGTCCTATAACCTAATCCTGCTTCTTCTAACTTGTTTTTTCCTAATTTTAGAATTTGTTCTTTTGTTGGAAACAAATAATAGGTGTTATTTAAAATATTATATTTTTTATCTGATTGGTGTCTTAGCTTGTTTATTGATTGTGTCCATCTTTTTATAGAATTATTTGCTGAACTTATTGAGGATATTATGCATTCATATGGATTTTGTGCTTTGTATAATCGAAGTCCTTTATTATATTCAATTGTTTCAACTAATTTTTTATCTTTTTTTAGTGTTTTATATAACTTTTTAAGGTCATAATCTAAATCAAACATATAATATATTTTTTCTAATAATTCTTCTTCATTTATATTATATTGTGCACTATAAGTTATGTTTAATTGTTGTTTTTCTTGTTGAATACTTGTTAAGACTGGGTGATTGTTAATTAATAATATCTCTTGATATGTGTTATCATTAATTTTCTTAAGAGGTGGTTGACTAGTTTGACCACTATTTATTGTTAAATTTAGATTAAATAATCCATTATACTGATTTTCATCAATTGTAATTTCTTTGGTTTTCATGTTATTTCTTAATTAATATCTGGTTTTGTTAGTAAATCCAATGTTTTTCCATTATATTCTAATACTTTTCTATTTAACCATTGAACTCCTTTTTCTGGTGTTATTACAGCTATATCTATAGGTCCTCCTACACCTGGTAAGTCTCCAGGGTTTAGATTTATTCCATCTGAAAATCTTTGTATTGCTGTTGTAGTTTTTATCATTAAAGTTGAAAAATCTATTGCATCTTGAAGAGTCATTGTTTCCCATTGAATATTATATTCTAATCCTCTTAATTCACTAAATGTTTCTTCTATACCATTATTTATTATATTTTGGTTAACAAAAGGTATATTAGAAATTCTTCCATCAAATCCTAATATAATACGTGCTACTACATCACCTTGTCCAATCCATCCACTCCCATAACTTTGTGGCGGTCTTTTTTGTTCTAATGTTCCGGGTAAATGTATTTCATATACATCATGTGTTTTATCTTCATTATATCCTGCAATTGTTATTTCAATAGGATCTATATTTACTTGTCCTTCTTCTATTTGTCCATTTGGATGTTGAATTTTGAAATGATAACAATCTGCTTGTCTTTCTAATTGTAATATTTTGCATTGTTTGTTTTGAAAATCTTTGGTTATATTTTCTTCAAGATCTTGTAATCTTTTTTCAGGCTGGTATTTGTTATTGAAAAATTGGTATGTTTCTTGTGCTATTTGTTGAACTGACATTTTACTCATGTCTATCATATTTTTTAATTCATCAATGTATTGTGGTATACCTTTTAATATTTGAGTTTCATCTGGAAATATAGCTATTCCTGCTATTCCTACCATTACTCTGTTATTTAATGCAAATAATTTGTGTGCTGAATCTCTTGCTATTCTTGATGCTTGTTTTGCATTTTTATATGTTTGTCTACTGTCTGATGCAATTATTATTCCTTCTGGGGTGGTTACATTTACTATAAGTGTCATATTTTTTTCTCCTTTTAAGGTCTTACTATTATATTTTTATTTTTTAAGTATTGTTTTACTGTTTGTATACTATATTGATTAAAATGGAATATACTTGCAGCTAATGCTGCATCCGCTTTTCCTTTTTTAAATGCATCATAAATATGTTCTGGGGTTCCTACTCCTCCAGATGCAATTACAGGTATTTGTACATTGGTACTTATTTCTTTTGTTAATTCTAAATCATACCCATTTTTATGACCATCTTGATCCATACTTGTTAATAATATTTCTCCAGCTCCTCTTTCTTCACATTCAATTGCCCATTTTACTGCATCTATTCCTGTGAATTCTCTTCCACCATATATACTACATTCAAACCAACAATATCCTTCAGGTGTTTCAATTATGTGATGTGTATCATCTTCTTTAGGATTAGTTATGTAATGTCTTTTAGCATCTATTCCTATTACACATGCTTGACTTCCCACATGTTTTGATGCATCATTTATTAGTTGTGGATTATGTATTGCAGCAGTATTGGTTGAACATTTGTCAGCTCCTGCTTTTAACATTTTTACATAATCTTCTACTTTTCGTATTCCACCACCAACACATATAGGTGTAAATACATTTTCTACTGTTTTTTCAATTACACTTGTCATTGTTTGTCTTCGTTCATGGGATGCTGTAATGTCTAAAAATACTATTTCATCGGCACCTTCTTCATAGTATCTTGTTGCTAATTCTACAGGATCTCCAGCATATCTTATTTGTTTAAATTCTATTCCTTTTACTACTCTTCCTGTTGGTGTTTGTAAATCACAGTCTAAACAAGGTATTATTCTTTTTGCTAACATTATATTTTTATTCTCCATTTTATATATTATAAAAAAAAGTTTTTTTTGTTTTAAAAAAATATGGGGGTATTGTTAGATGGTTAAGTTTTTAATCTTTGAGGAGGGTATATAATATTGCTTTTTGAGCATGTAATCTATTTTCTGCTTCATCCCATATTGCTGATTGTGGACCATTAATTACTTCTTCAGTAATTTCTTGATTTCTAATTGCAGGTAAACAATGTAATACTATTGCATTTTT
This sequence comes from Methanobacteriaceae archaeon, assembly GCA_030539615.1. Lineage (GTDB taxonomy): Archaea > Methanobacteriota > Methanobacteria > Methanobacteriales > Methanobacteriaceae > Methanosphaera. The sequence continues at coordinate 20,404 of JAUNXU010000022.1, forward strand.
ATTTGCTTTGTTAAGTAACTCTTGATTTATTTGGTATGGTTTAAATATTTCTTCTCGTTTAGCTTTTTCTGCTTCATCACCCATACTTACCCATACATCAGTATATAATACATCAGCATCTTTTACTGCTTCATTAATGTCATGTTCAATAGATATTTTTGTGTTTGTTTTTTTAGCAGTTTTTAATGCTTGTTGATATATTTCTTCATCTGGTTCATAACCTTTTGGACATGCTACTGTCATATCCATTCCCACTTCGGGGGCTGCTAAAAGTAATGAATTACATACATTATTTCCATCACCAATAAATACTAATTTTAGATTAAATGTATTTTTATATTCTTTTATTGTTAATAAATCAGCTATTACTTGACATGGATGTTCTTTATCTGTTAATCCACTAATTACTGGGATATTTGCATATTTTCCTAATGTTAAAACATCATCATGGTTTTTAGATCGTATCATTATTGCATCTAAAAATCTAGACATTACTTTTGCAGTATCTGCAATTGGTTCTCCTCTTCCTAATTGTAATTCGGATTTTGGTAAGTATAATGCCATTCCGCCTAATTGGTACATTCCTACTTCAAATGATATTCTTGTTCTTGTTGATGCTTTTTCAAAAATCATTCCTAATGTTTTATTTTTTAGTAATGTTTGGGTCTGTTCTTCTTTTTTTAGTTTCTCTCCAAGTTCAACTAGATTTTTTATTTCTCCTTTTGCATCGTTTATGGATATGAAATTTTGCATTTTCTTATTTTTCTCCGTTTATTATTTTTATATTATAATAAGATATTTGTATTAAGTAATATATTATATTATTTTAAATATTAATACTTTTTATTTAGTTTAAAAGAAGGAGGTAAATGGGGGTGATTGTATAATAATTCTAGTTTTGTAATACTTTTTTCATATTTTCTTGTTTTTCAGCTAATGATTTTTTTGTTGCAATATCAGATCTATGATAAATATTACCTGTAATGTATTTCATACAGTCTTCACAAATACTTTCAGCTTCAGATATTGTATCAGCTGTAGCTATTACACCTAATGCTCTTGAAGAAGTTAATTTTATACCTTCATCATCTTCATAAACTGCTGCATAATATACTTCTCCACCAAGTTTTTGTATATTTTCTTCATCTACTTTTACTATTGTATCTTGATATTTTGTATTTGGATAATTATCAGGTACTACATATTTACATACAGAAGCTTTTTTATTAAATTTAACAGGTTTTATATCTTTATTTACCATATCTTTACAAATACTTGTTAAATCAGTATTTAAAAGAGATAATACATTCATTGCTTCAGGATCTCCAAATCTAGCATTATATTCAATGATTTTTGGCCCTTCTTTAGTTAACATGAATTGACCATAAAGAATTCCTCTATATTCTCCAACTTCTTTGTTTATAGATTCTACAGTTTTTTCTAAAACTTTTACTGTTTTATCATAATCTTCTTGTGATAAAAATGGTAATAATCCATCAGGATATGTGTAAGATCCCATTCCACCTGTTATTGGGCCTTGATTGTTTTCAAATGCATGGGGATGGTCTTGTACAGCAGGCATAGGTTTTAAATTTTCACCATCAACAAATGCTTGTATGGTGTACTCTTCTCCTTCTAATAATTCTTCTATAACTACACCTTCAAATCCACTTATTTTTTCATTAAATATTTGTCTTGTATACTCTTTAGCTTCTTCATTGTCTTTTAATTGGTCTCCAACTATTTTTACACCTTTTCCACCAGTTAAACCAATAGGTTTTATAACGACTTTTTTATTGAAGTTGTCTATGAATTCTTCAGCTTCTTTAATATTATAAAATACCCCATATTCTATTGATCCTGGTATATCATAATCTTTAAATAATTGTCTCATAAATGCTTTATTTGTTTCTATTTGAGCTGATTTTTGATTTGGACCAATACATTTTATATTTTCTTTTTCTAATACATCAACAACACCTTTTTCTAATGGTGCTTCAGGTCCTATAAATGCAATTTCTATATTATTTGTTTTGGCATAGTTTTTAATATTTTCTAAATCTGCTTCATCAGCTATAGTATACTGAGCTAATTTTGCTATTCCTGGATTTTTTCTTGTCATATATGCATATACATTACTTGTTTTTGCTAATTGATTTACTATTGCATTTTCTCTTGCTCCACTTCCTAAAACTAGAATATTCATTATCTTGATTCAACTCCATTTTAAATTATTAATTTTTTTATATATTATATAATATAAATTATCTTATTCTTATTTTTTTATATTACTATGAAAACATGAAAAAGTATTATTTTTAAATAAAGTATATATAATTAAGTGTATAATAAGAATATAAATTATAAAACAATATATAA
>JAUNXU010000023.1 GCA_030539615.1 Methanobacteriaceae archaeon
TGCGTCTTAATTTGTACTATAAACGGGATGTTTATGGGAATTTTAAAACGTTGCCAGCCTTTCAATTAATTAATTACTACTTGTTTTTTACTATTTATTAAATAAATAGCTTTTAGTTTTAGCTATGTTTTTTTTATTACACTACTTGGTGGTTTTGTTATGTGTACTTTTTTTTAGTAAATTTTTATATTTATAATATAATTTTAAATAATTTAAATTAGAAATAAACTTTTATATTATAAATAATTTTTTGATTTTTTATTTTATGAATATTTTTTTGGAGGTATTATTTTTTATGTTATATTTTATTGGTTTAGGTCTTTTTACTGAAAATGATATTAGTGTTGAAGGTTTTAATGCTCTTTCTTCTGTTGATGTTATTTATGCTGAGTTTTATACTGCTTGTTTAATGGGTGGTGGTTTTGATAAATTAAGTAATAAATTTGATGCGGATATTGTATTTGTTAATCGTAAGGATGTTGAAGAAGATAATATTGTTATTAAGAATGCTTTAAAAAAAGATGTTGCTTTTGTTGTTGCTGGTGATCCTTTAATGGCTACTACTCATACTGAGTTGTATGTTGAAGCTGTTAATCATGGTATTGAAACTAGGGTTATTAATGCTGCTTCTATTTTTTCTGCAGCTCCTGGTCTTACAGGTCTTCAGGCTTATAAGTTTGGTAAAACTACTACTGTTCCGTTTCCTGATGAGAATTTTTTTCCTCATTCACCTTATGATGCTATAAAAAAGAATTTAAGTATTGATGCTCATACTCTTGTTTTGTTGGATATTCAAGCTCATCGTAATAAGTATATGTCTATTAATGAAGCTTTGGATTATCTTTCTATTGTTGAGTCTGAACGTAGTGAAGGTGTTTTTACTTCTGATACTTTAGTTGTTGGTCTTGCTCAAGCAGGTTCTATTAGTCCTGTTGTTAAGGCTGGTTCTGTTGGTGAATTATTGGATTTTGATTTTGGTGATCCTTTACATTGTCTTATTGTTCCTAGTAATCTTCATTTTGTTGAAGCTGAAGCTTTATTAGCTTTAGCTGATGCTCCTCGTTATCTTTTAGATAAATTTTTATAATTCTTTTTTTTTGATTTTTTTTCAATTGAATTAAATTTTAGTATGGATTGTGGCAAGTTTATTTGATTTTTTTGAAAATTATAAAATTAAAAATTTATATTAGTAAGATTTTATATAATTAATATTAAGGATACTTTCATTTATCATTATTTTATTTATAAACTTTTTAAATTAGGGGGTTTTATAGTGGATAAGTCAGATTCTAATATTGATTTTATTAAAGGTACTCATTTATCTAATGAGTTATATAAGGAAATTCAATTGATAAAGAATTTAGAAACTAATTTTTATGAGGTTATTTGTACTAAACATGATAATACTGATTGTCATATGTACATTGGATATGATGGAACTTCTGCACGACGTACTTATAATCGTGTTTTAACTAATAGTAATTTAGAAAAATAGTTTTATATTTAATGGGGATAATATTTTTTCTATTTTTTTTGACTTTTTATAAATTCTTATTTTTTTTCGTTAATTTTATTATATTATATATGTTGACTTTTTTTTGAAATTTTTATAATAGTGATACCATACAGGGTATAGTATTGTTAATAATTTAGTATTATTATTATTTTTTTAAAAGAAATATTTATATATCAGAAATTTCATATTTAATGTTTATACTTATATTAATAGTGAAATATAAAATTAAATTTAATTTATTAAAGGATGTGTTGTATATTTGGAAATGAAAAAATATTTTTATGTAATTTTATTAATTTGTTTTGTAATTGGAATTTCAGGTTGTATATCTTCTGAGATTAGTACTTCTAGTAATGATAATAATAGTAATGGTACTAGTGGTGATATAGCTAGTAGTGATTTTTCTAATATTAATAATATTGTTTATTCTGGTAAGGGTAATTTAATAATTGAAACTGGTGCTGATGCTGATTCATTAACTATTAATTCACATGAAGATGGTGAAGATGATCATGAAAAAGGTTTAATTAATCATAAAATTGAAGGTAATACATTAACTATTAATAATATGGATACTCATGATCATGAATCTTGTGATGTTGTTCTTAAAATAAAAAGTAAAAATATAAAATCTGTTAGTGGTAATGGTCCTTCTAATATTACTTTAAATGGTATTAGTTCTGATTCATTTACTGCTACTGTTGATTCTGGTAATTTAACTGTAAATGGTAATTCTTCTACTATAACTTTAACTGTTAATGGTAATGGAATTATTGATGCTAAAAATTTAGTAGGTTCTACTGGTACTGTTACTGTTAATGGTGAAGGAAAAATTTTGACTAATGTTTCAGGAACTCTTACTGCTACTGTTAATGGTAAAGGTAATGTTGGTTATTCAGGTAATCCTACTTTAACTAGTAATGCTAATAGTGGTGGAACTATTACAAAAATATAAAATAAAAAATTTCTTTTTTTTTACTTTACTTTTTTTTTAATATAATGGTGTATATTTATTTAAGTAGTTATAGTATTTTTTATCTAATATTCTTAATGTGGTCATTGTTTCAGGATATGCTGTGCATCTTTGTTCTACTATGTTTCTTAATGTTTTATTTTCTATGTTTTTTCTTGTTTCTATTACGGTTTGTTTTAAGTTTTTTATGTTTTCTGTTTGAAGATTATTATTTTCTATTATAAGGTATTTGTTTATATCGTAAATATTTGTTGATGTCATAAGTCTATTTTTTTGTGCTTCATATATAGCTCTACTATAATCAAAAAGATCAATTCCAATATAACTTAATAATGGTATAAGAGGAGTTATTGCAAATGGATAGTATAATGTTGTAGTTGGTTTTATATTTTCTCTTAATCTTATTATTATGTCAAGCATTTCTTGAGGATTTTTTTGTAAGTTATCTGTGTTTGCAATTAATAATGTGGTATATCCTAATTTTTCAAGTTTTTTTGCACAATCTATTCTTAAGTTTGTATATTTAGATCCCTGAATTATACCAATTTTATCTTCTTTATTTTCAGTATTTTCAGCTATTTCTAATGTTTTTATCATTAATTCATTTGCTAGTTCTTCTGGAATATTGTATGGTGCAGGATTTGATTGTATTATTTTTTTTGTTTTGTAATCAATTATAGTTGGTGTTTCTTTTTCATTCCATTGACCAAGTCTTGCTGGTCCATCATGTTTTTTTATTTTTAGCATTATCTTTTTCTCTTTTTTTATTTTATGTATTTTTTTATTAAATTAAATTATCTTATTTTCTATTATATTATAATATTTCATTCATGTTAATTATATAATTTTGATTTAAATAAGTTGGATTATTTCTATTAGAAAATACTGTAATTATAAAGGTTACACTATTCTTTTTTTTATTAACCTTTATATATAAATTAAAAATAAATCATTATAATAGAAATATCTTTACCTAGACATTTCTACAAGTTATTATAGTTATATAAATATACCTGCAAAATAACCTTTTATAAAACTATATAAAAAAGGGTGTGTAAAATTAAATGAAAATATTCCGATATCTTAAAAAATTAATATCTGGCGAAGATGAAGAGGAAAGCAGGTCCCCTAAACAAAGCAAAATGAGTGATGATCTAGATAAATTAGATAAATTCTCTAAAAAAGCTGAAAAAGATGATCAACCTTCCAAAGTAGAAGCTGAACCAGTGGTAGAAGAACCTAAAAAAGAAGCAACAGCTTCACAAGGTATAACTTCAAAAACTAAAGCTCCTAAGAAAGAAGCTAAAAAAGAGACTCCTAAAGCTCCTAAGAAAGAAGCTGAATCATCTAAACAAACTAAAGGTAAATCCGAACCTCAGAAATCTAAACCAAAAAAAGGTACTAATCAAAAAACTGAAAAAATCGCAAATAATAGGAGTGAAAAAATGACTTTATTAGATGAAAAAACAAATTTATTAACTCGTGATGATATAGACCCAACATTCAAAGATGAAATTATAAATAGTGGTGTAGAATCATTAGCAGTTTGTTTCCAATGTGGAACTTGTACTGGTGCATGTCCTTCAGGAAGAAGAACACCATACAGAATCAGACAATTAGTAAGAAAAGCAGCATTCGGATTAAAAGATGAAGTAATCAATGATGATGCTATATGGATGTGTGTAACATGTTACGAATGTCAAGAAAGATGTCCTAGAGATGTAAAAATCGTAGAAATAGTAAAAGCTGTAAGAAACGTAGCAGCACATGCTGGAAACATGGCATTAGCACACAGAAAAACAGGATCTTTTGTTATAAAAACTGGACATGGAGTACCAATTAACCAAGCAACTAAAGATTTAAGAAAAGAAATTGGATTAGATGAAATCCCACCTACCACTCACAAATACCCAGAAGCATTAGACGAAGTACAAAAACTAGTTAAAGATACAGAATTCGATAAATTAGTAGGTTACAACTGGAGTACTGGAGACGTAGAATAAATATAATATCATTTAATAATGGAGGAAAGATAAAATGGAATTTGCATATTTCTTAGGATGTATAATGAACAACAGATACCCTGGTGTAGAAAAATCCACAAGAGTATTAATGGATAAATTAGGCGTAGAAATGAAAGATATGGAAGGGGCATCATGTTGTCCTGCTCCGGGAGTATTCGGATCATTCGATAAAACTACATGGGCAACCATTGCTGCAAGAAACTTAACTATTGCAGAAGATATGGGAGCAGAGGTATTAACAGAATGTAACGGATGTTTCGGTTCATTACACGAATCAAACGATTTATTAAAAGAAGACGAAGAATTCAAAGGTAAAATCAATGAATCATTAAAAGATATTAACAGAGAATTCAAAGGAACAACAAACGTAAGACACTTAGCAGAAGTATTATACAATGACATAGGTTTAGATAAAATAACAGAATTATTCGAAAAAGAATTAAACCTAAAAATTGCTGTACACTATGGATGCCACTTCTTAAAACCTAGTGATGAATTAAAAATAGACAACCCAAAAAATCCTAAAATATTAGATGAACTTGTAGAAATCACAGGTGCACAATCAATAGATTACAAAGATAAAATGATGTGTTGTGGAGCAGGTGGAGGATTAAGAGCAAGAGATATTGACGTAACTCTCAGTTTCACAAAAGAAAAATTAGACAATATGACTGCAGCAGGAATAGATGCAATAGTAGATGTATGTCCTTTCTGTCACTTACAATTTGATGTAGGTCAAAAAGAAGTAAATGAAAAATACGGAACAAACTTCAACATACCTGTATTACACCTTGCACAATTATACGGTCTAGCAATGGGATTAGATGCTTCTGAATTAACTCTTGATAAACAAGTAGTTGATCCAAAAGATTTAATAAAACAAATGAATGTACCAATAGCAAAAGAAGAAGAATAATCTTACTTCTTTTTTTACATTCCTTTTTAAAAAAACATACAAATTAACTAAATACAATACTTTTTTTTAATAAATATATATAAAATTTAAAAATTATTTCTTTAAAAATATTATTTATACTCTATACTAAATTTTTCACAACATAATTAATAAAACATCACAAAACTATAAATTGATAAAAGAAATATTATAACATACAAATAATATATAAATTAATATAAAATTTGTTTTTAAAATCAAAAAAAATGGAGAATTAATTAAATGTTTATAATGGAATTAATCGGAATTTTTAATAAAAAAGATGTACCTGAAGAATACGAATCATTTGTAAGTTACAAAGCAAATATGGACAATAAAACTATAAAAGATAATGATCAAATAGCAATATTAAGAATAGCCAATACACAAAGTTACCATGTACTTTTCTTAGATTTATATAATAATATGGGAGAAATTGAAAAAGAATTAGAAGAAAAAGTAGATGGAAAAATATTTAATTTCAATACTAAAAATATAATTGAAGGTCATCTTAATGGAAAATAAACAAGTAACAGTATTTGAACAACGATGGTTAGTACTAGATCACTTATTAAAAGAATTAATACAAGAAAATGAAATACCTAAAGAAACATTTAAAAATTTACAAATGGCAAAATCAACAATAAATTTCTTTAAAGAAGATCCATCAGATCCCATAAGAGCACAAGAAATAGGAAGAATAGATACATTTCTAAACAATGCACAAGATATCCTAATGAATTTAACAGAAAAAAAATCTGAAGAATTTATAATAGAATGGAATCGTAATATTTTAGATGCTTGTATGGGAAAAGAAGTATTTAAACCAGCAAATACAAAATCAGTATTTATACCTGGACTACCTTCAAATTTTGATTATGTAAAATTCAATTTTAGAGAACCTATGTATGAAGAACGATTTTATGAAGTTTGTGAATATAATAATGTTATAATAGAATTTGATGATGATGAATCCATATTTATATATGGACAAAAAGAAAATATACAAGAAAGTTTAAAAGAAATAACATCATTTTTCCAAGAACAGCTATAAATTAACTTTTTTTTTAACATCCATCTTTCATAATCTATTTTTTTGATATAGCTATTTATACTATTTTTTTTTAAATGCAATGTTTGACTAATTAATACTATTTTATTTATACCCTATGAAAATTATTTCATCATCAATCAACAAATACAAACTCATCACACATCATACTTTTCTAAAACTCATATAAAAAAACATAAAATGAGTGTTCGACAAAAATCATTTTTTTTTAGAAAATTTTATTCTTCAATTTCTAAATAAAGGTTTTTCTTAGTCTTTTCATTTGATAATTTGAATTTTATCGCACCCTCAAAATCTAAAAAAAAATAACATTATCCATTAACCAGTACACAATTCACAAAATATAATTGAAGAAAAAAAACTAATTAAAAACTACAACTAGAACACTAATCAATAAAAAAAATATGATAACTGGAATAAATTAAAACAAGTACCTGAAACTAAATAGAAAACTTCTTCAAAATAAAAAAAAATACAGGATTATTTAATAATTTTTACGTTCATAATCATAAAAATCATATATAATATATATATATAATGATTTATATAGAATTAATTGTGTTCAAAAACAATATAATAAAAATTGTTTTTTTTTTTTTTAGTATAAAACTTATTTATTTTAAATAAAATATTTATGAAAAGATATATTAAATAATTTTTCAATTTACTTATAATAAAATAAAAAGATATAACGAAACAGAAAATGATAATAAAAAAAATTAATTTTAAATAAAAAAAAGTTTATCTAAAAAAATATTATTAATACTTTTTGAATATAGCAAATTTATGCAAAGGAGGTAATCATTTATTGAATTCAATAATAAATCATATATAGTATTATTTGTATTGAGTTTAATAATATTAATAATATCAGCAACAGCAGTAACAGCAACAAATTCAACATTAAATACAGATATATCAAGTAATTCAATACAAAATGAGAATACAGTAACAAGTAATAATATTAAACTTAATAGTAATTCTAATACTATAAATGATTCAATTGGAAGTAATAATTTAAATAAAGAAAATGAAAAAACAAATACGCTTCTAGAAGATAATAATAAAACAGTGATAGCACCGACAATAAATACATTAGAATACACAGGACTAAAAGGAAGTCAAGAAAATCATACAATATATGTTAGTGTTAATGGAACTGGGGATGGTTTTAATGAAAATAATGCTACAAATTTAACTTATGGAATTAATTATACTTCAAATAGTGATTATAATTGGACTATGATCATTGATGGTGGAGATTATTATTTTACAGATCATTATATATTAAATAAAACAATTACTATGATTGGTGCTTCAGATGGAACTACTTGTTTTATACAAAACCATACAGCAAATCAAAATTATGGTGGAATGTTTTATAGTCCAACTAATTCCAATAAAATAACTCTTTCATTAAGCAATATTAATTTTATTAATGGATCTAGTAAGACTAGTGGTGGTGCAATACAAGTTGGAGATCCTAATAATGGTAAAAATAGTTTAATAGTAAATAACTGTAACTTCACAAATTGTAATGTAACAGATGGTACTGGTGCAGGTGGTGCTATTGCATTTTTTACTAGCGGTGTAGCAAACGGTGGAACTGTTTATATTACTATAAATAATACTAATTTTATTAACAATAATGCAAGAATGTATGGTGGGGCTTTAAGAATTCAAGCAACACCAACTGCTACTCTTCGTAATGGTATTGTAAGTATAACTAATTGTAATTTTAGTGGAAACACAGTTTTAGGTTCAAAAGACGGTTATGCTCGTGGTGGTGCAATTAATGTTAATATTAATTGTACTATTGATAATTGTAGTTTTATTAATAATATTGCTGATGATTCTGGTGGAGCTATTCGTACAGACATGCCATTAACTGTATTAAATTCTTATTTTAATAACAATAGCATAATTGGAAAGTTTAATACTACTAAAACACCCGAAACTTCAGGTCTTTCTATTTACAACAATAATGGTGAAGCAACACAAACTAAAGGATCATTATATATTAAAAATTCAACTTTTGTAAATCATAATTATACAAAAAATGATATTAATAAAAATTATACCGGTATTATTAAAAATAGTGGAAATATAATAGTTGTTATTGAAGATTGTACTTTTAAAGATAATTCTGTAGAATATGGTGTAATATATAATGAAGGTTCTGATGTTAGAATTAATGGAACATCAAACTTTGAAAATAACTCAGTTTATACAGGAACTATTTATAATAAAGGTGAAAATGCTTCAATTATATTTAATAATGTTAATTTCACAAGTAATAATGCAAATATCTCAGGTGGTATTATATATAATACTGGTGGAAATATTTCTATTAATAATTCTATTTTTGAAAATAACATGGCAAAAATAAATGGAACTATCTATAATCTTGGTGGAGATCTTGATGTTTACAATAGTAGTTTTATAAATAACACTGCTATTAGTAATGGTGGAGTATTTTATAATAATGGTGGTAGTATTGATATAAATTATTCTGTTATGCTAAATAACACAGGTAATAATGGTGCTGTAATTTATAATAGAAATAATGCAACTAATGAATTTAATATTACTAATTCAGTTATTAGTAACAATTCAGCAACTGCAAATGGTGTTATTAATACAGGTGGTATTGATGATAATGGAATTCCAACTATTAATATAATCAATTGTACTTGTGAATATAATAATGCTACAAATGGTGGTTTTATATACACTGCTGCTAATGTAATAATAAATAATAGTAATATTAATTATAATTATGCAAAAGTAAATGGTGGAGCAATTTGTAATGTAGAAAATATTACATTAAATTTTGCTAGTGTACTACCAGTATCTTATATTAATTCTATTAACATTTATAATTCTAATTTAACATTTAATAAAGCAGATAATAATGGTGGAGTTGCTTATAATCAAGGACAAATAGAACTAAATAACACTATAATGTATAATAACACAGCTTCTAATGGTGGAGTTATTTACACTGAAAATCCATATGATGGTACAGACTTTATTGATAATTCTGTTATATTTAATAATAGTGCAGATAATAATGGTGGAGTAATATTCAATACAAAAGGAAGTTTCAATATATATATAATAGTAACATTACAAATAATAAATGTTATCATGGTGGAGTATTATATAATAATGGAACAACAACTTTAACAAACAACACTTTTAATTTAAATAATGCTTCTGTTGGAGGAGTATTTTATAATTTAGGTTCATTAACTTCAAGTAATAATAATTACTTAAATAGTGTTTCTGAAATTTCAGCTGGTGTTGGATTTATAAATTCAACTATTAATGAAAAAAGTATTTCAATATATAATTCATTTTATAATGATACATTTAAATACAATAATGCTAACATGACTGGTGTTTTATTTATAGATGCTCAAAATGTATCTATTAGTAACTGTACCTTTATGAATAACAATGCAAATAATACTGTATCAGTATTATTTATTCAAAGTAATAATATTAGAGGTAATATCCTAATTACAGGATCTAAAATAATTAATAATACAGTTATTAACTACTTAAGTAAAGAACAAGGTAATGATTATGATGGTCGTGGAGCTATCTTAATTACTAATGCAAATGTAGTAATTAATGACACATTATTTGAAAAAAATAATGGTCTTACTGGTGGTGCTATAACACTAATTACTGGTGACTTAAATATTACAAACAGTAATTTTAATGATAATATAGCTTACTTTGGTGGAGCAATAGCAAATAATGGAACACTCATAGTTAAAGATAGTAATTTTAATAATAATACAGCTTTATTAAATTTAACATTATTTAAAAACAGTGGAAATGGTGGAGCAATTGGTAACAATATTACAACTATTATTAAAAATTGTAATTTCACAAATAACACTGCAGAAAATAATGGTGGAGTTATATCTAATATAGGTAATTTAACTTCAAATAATAATCAGTACTTAAATAATAATGCAATTACATCTGGAGTAATACATATTAATACTACACTTCAAAATATTTTTGTATCTCTTTTAAATGATACATTTAAATATAATCAAGCTATATTATCTGGAGTAGGTTATATTACATCTAATAATGTAACTGTTATTAATTGTAAATTTATAGAAAATAGTGCATTAAATTCTACTTCAGTAATGTACATTGATACTAAAGAAAACAATGGTAAATTCATAATTAAAGGTTCTGAATTTATTAATAATACTGTTATTAAACACTTAAATATTACTCAAACAGGTTATGATTGTTTTGGTACAATTTTAGTTAATAATAGTAATCTATTTGTTGAAAACACATTATTTGATACTAATAATGGTGTTTATGGTGGAGCTATTAGTCTTAGTGAGGGTAATTTAACAATAAATAATAGTACTTTCAATAATAATAACGCGATCTATGGTGGAGCTATTGTAAATAAAAATGGTACTATTATTATAAATAATAGTATGTTCTACAACAATAGTGCTAATTATATACCATCTATTATTAATAGAACTGGTCGTGGAGGAGCAATTGCAATACTATTTGGTAAATGCAATATAACAAATACAACATTTGATCATAATACCGCATATTACGCTGGAGCAATTGTTAGTCGTAGTGACCTAAATATTAAAAACAGCACATTTAAAAATAATCATGCAAAATACAATGATACTGATAGTGGAAATACTGGAAGTTCTGGAGCAATTGCAAATTCTGGAAATTTCTTTTTAATAAACAGTTCATTTATAAATAATACAGCAGAAATAAATGGTGGAGCAATAACAAATGAAGGAACGTTATTAGCTACTAATAATGAATTTATAAATAATACAGCAGAAATACAAGCAGGTGCTATTGGAAATCATGGGATATTAAATTCAACAAATAATACCTATTTCAATAATAATGCTAGTTATGCTGGTGCAATAAATTTAAATAACACTGAACAAAATATGTATACTAACTTTATAAATGATACATTTGATTCAAATCATGCAATAATTTATGGATCAATATTTATTCGTGAAGATGATGTAACTATTATTAATTCAACATTTAAAAATAATTATGCAATTAATGATACATCATGTGTAGGAATTGAATCTAATGGATTAAAAGGAAGTATTACAATTAATGGATCTAATTTCACAAATAACACAGTTCATACATTATATTCCCCAGTATATGAAAAAATAAATGAATCATACGTAGCAGGAGCAATTAGTATAAAAAATAACACAGTATTAATTAACAACTGTATTTTTGATTCAAATAATGGTTCTGCTGGTGGAGCATTAAGAGTATTTTTATCTAATGTAACTATAAATAATTCACAATTTAATAATAATTCCGCAATTCTTGGTGGAGCTGTTGCTAATTGGGATGGAGTAATTATATTAAATAATAATTCATTCACAAATAACACAGCATACAATAGTAAAACTGTAAGTATAGAAGTAGGTCATGGTGGAGCAATAAATAATAATGGTTTCATGAAACTAGATAATAACACTTTTATAAATAATACAGCTTCTACAAAAGGAGGGGCAGTATATTTAATAGGAGTACTATTAGATTCAAGTAACAATTATTTTGAAAATAACTCTGCAATCTATGGTTCAGTAACATATGTATCTAGTCCACGTGAAGAAGGAGAAGTAATTCTTACAAATATAACAGCAGTAAATAATACAGCAGAAATTGGAACCTTCTATTTAATAATGAATGGAATAAAAATTACATGTATAAACGTAACATTTGATCATAATAATGCAAAAAACACATCATCAGGAATGTATATAAACAGTACATTAAACAAAGGAACAGTAAGTATAACACAATCAACATTCACAAACAACACAGCAAATAACAATTTAGACTCAGCAGGAGTTATACAACTTAATAATATAGATCTAGAAATAAACCAAACCCTATTTGATTCTAACAAAGCAATCTTTGGAGCAGCAATCAATGTAATAAATGGGAATTTAAATATAAATAATTCTACATTTACAAACAATAATGCTATTACAGCTGGTGGGGCAATAGCAAACAGAAATGGAACAGTAAACATAAACAACACAATATTCACAAATAACACAGCAGGTTTAGATGGTGGAGCAATAGCAGGAAATGGAACAGTAAACATAAACCAATCAACATTCATAAACAACACAGCAGGTTCAGAAGGAGGAGCATTACACATAGTAATATTCTTAAACTCAACTAACAATAACTTTACAAACAACAAAGCACCCAATGGAGCAGTTATATTTAATAATGGAATAACTATATTTAATAATAACATTGTAAACTCAAACACAGTAACAAACGATTATGGATTTGTAATATACAATAATAAAACAATGAATATAACAAACAACTTATTTATTAACAATACAAATAACACAAATCTTAGAGATATGTTAATAGATACAAACACAACAACAATATATGTATCAAACAATACATACATAAACAACTGGTTAAACAACACATTACCAACACAAAATTACACAATAAACCCTGGAAATACAACAATTACATTTAAACAAGAAATAATATTAAGATCATTATACAATAATACAATAGTAAATGGAACAATAGAAATATTCATCAATGAAGTATCCTTTGGAAACTACACAATATTAAATGGAAATACAACAACAGATATAATAATAAAAAGTTCAGATCTTCAATATGGAAAAAACAATATAACAATAAGTTATTACAATATAAATTCAGAAAACAGAGAAATAAACTACATAGAACATATTAGTTTATTTACAATAACAGAAGAAAAATACACAACAAATACAACAATAAATGTGAATAATATCACATATCCTGAATCTAATATTAATATTGAAGGTACAGTTGCTAATTTAACTAATGGTACAATTAATATAATAGTTACAAACAATAATGGTGCTGTAATTTTTAATAATAATATAACAATTACTCAAGATAAAAATTGGAAAATAAATATTTCTGGTTTAACTATTGGAAATTATAATGTAACTGTAAGTTATACTAATACAACTGGTAACTATGCAAATTTCAAAAATACTACAACATTTTCAGTATTTGCTAATGATGTTATAATTAATATCATAAGTCTTGTCACTGTTAATACTACTAATATTATTGAAATTAATGGAACAGTACTTAGAATAAATGGAACACCAGTTAGTGGTGCTAATGTTACAATATTAATTGATGGTGAAATAGTTAATAATGTTATAACTGATATGGATGGTAGTTATACTTTAAATTATTCATTTAAAAGTGAAGGTGTGTATACTATTGTATCTAAATTAAATTCAGGTATATTTACAGGTGTATTAAATGCTACAACTTATATTGTTGTATTTAAAACTAACACTAATATTAGTATTAATCCTATTAATGGTAATGTTACTGATATTATTAATATAACTGGTATTTTAACTGATTATTATGGTAATTCTATTAATAATGCTAGTTTAGTTATAAATATTGGTGGTGATCTTTTCAATGTAACTACCAATAGTACTGGTGGATATAGACTAGAATATGTATTTGATCAAGCATATAATAAAACTATTACTGTATATTATAATGGTAATGAAACTTATCTAAGTAGTCAAAATAGAACAACAGTAAATATAACTCTTCTTAAGAGTGTTATAACAGTTGCAAATGTAACAGATAAATTATTAAACACTGTAATATTTAATGCTACTATAACTGATGAAAATGGAAATCTTCTTGATGGTGGAAATATTGTATTTAAACTTAATGGAGTTACAATAAAAGATTCAAATGGAAATCCTATTAAAATATATGTAACTAATGGGACAGCATATCTTGAATATTATGTTGGACTACAATCAGGAGTTTATAATTTATCAGCATCATACAGTGGAAATAAACAATATGGTGGATCTAGAAGTTTAAATTCAACTGCAACATTTGTAAAACGTGACATTAATATCCAAGTAACTATAAATCAAAGTAGTATTCAAAGTGGTAATGTTATACAATTAATTGCAACTGTTGAAGATTTATTAAATAGTTCTTTAAATTGTACTGATTATGTAGTATTTAAACTTAATGGAGTTACAATAAAAGATTCAAATGGAAATCCTATAAAAGTAGCAGTAGTAAATCACACAGCAATATTAAATTATACAATATCTCTTGGAACATCTGCTAGTGAATATAATTTAACTGCTGTAACATCATCTAATATTTATAATAGAGCAGAAAACACAACAACATTTAATATAACAAAAATGCCTGTACAAATAAACTTAAACAATATAACAATGGTACAACATTCAAATCTTACAATTACAGGTTCAATCACTGATTTAAATAATCAGACTACAGTAGGAACAAACAAAATAGCAATAAAAATCAATGGTAAAACAATAGCTCATGAAATTGTTACAAATGGTATTATAAACGTAACAATTCCAAGTGATATTACAGAAAACTATAAAGTAGGAACATACAATCTTACAATTGTTACTGGTGAAAGAAAAGCTTATACTCAAGGAGTAAATAGTACAGTATTAACTATAAAATCTGAAGAAAGTAAAGAAAAAATAATAGCTTAATTTAAAAAAAGTTATTAATTTTCTTTTAATTTTTTCATTCTTTATTTATTTTTTTTTTTAAAATGATTAACGAACCTCTAAAAAATTAAATAGCATAATATAACATCCTAAATAATAAATAAATTATAAAAATCCTTACATTAAATAATATTAATTTTATCAATTACAATTTTAACTAAAAAATATATATACTTTTATAAATCAATTATATATTAATGAATAAAAAAATAACTGCAATTATACCTGTATCAGAGTATACAAATGCAAAAACAAGATTATCACCATTTTTAACAACAGATGAAAGAAAACAATTATTACAATACATGTTAAAAGATGTTGTTAAAGTGTTAAAAACAGAGATAGATGAAATAATTCTGATTAGTAAATGTGATGAAGTATTAAATGATGCAAAAAAGTTAAATATAACACCTTTAAAAGAAAAGGGAAATAGTTTAAATTCAGCATTAATATATGCAATAGATCATGTTCATAAAACACAACCTGAAAATACAATACTAATTTTACCATCGGATATACCTTTAATAAATGAAAATCATATTAATGATATCAAAAACCTTAGTTTAACTGAGGATGTAATAATAGCACCTTCTTCTGGAGGCGGAACTAATCTTCTTTTATTTTCTAATAATTTAATTCAACCATCTTTTGGAAGATATAGTTTTTTTGAACATAAAAAACAAGCAAAAAATCAGAAAATAGTACCTTACATATATGACTCCTTTCTTTTATCATTAGATATGAATATACCTACTGACTTAGGAGAACTTTTACTTCATGGAAAAGATACTTATACATATAACTATCTTGAAAAATTAGGAGTAACTGTGGAAAGCATACATGGAAAAACAAGACTAAATGTAAAAAAGGAGAAAAAATAATGAAAAAATCTACAATGACCATAGCAGGATTAGATCCTTCGGGAGGAGCAGGAATAATTGCTGATTTAAAAACATTTAATTCATATAATATATATGGAACAAGTGTAATAACTGCTTTAACAGCACAAAATCCAAAAAAAGTAACAAATATAATGGCAATTGATACAAATTTTATAATAGAACAAATTGATCTAATAATGGATGAATATCCTATAGAATATATAAAAACAGGCATGTTATACTCAGATAAAATTATTAAAGTAATATCAAAAAAAATAAAAGAATATAATCTTAAAACAATAGTAGATCCTGTCATGGTATCTGAATCAGGAAGTAATTTAGTAGATAAAACATACATAGATAGTATGAAAAAATATTTATTACCCTTAGCATATATTATAACACCAAACATTAATGAAGCAGAAAAATTATCAAACATTACAATAAAAACTGAAGAAGACATGATAACTACTTCAAAACTATTAAATAAATACACTAATACAACAATAATTACAGGTGGACATATGCAAGGAACGGACATATTATGTATTGATGACGAAATATATAAAATAAAAGGGAACTTAATTAAATCAAATAACACACATGGGACAGGTTGCACATATTCAAGTAGTATAACCTGTGAATTAATAAATAATAAAACAATTCATGATGCTGCAATAAATAGTAAAAATTATGTAAAAGAAAGTATAAAACAAGGATATTATAATACACCTAATCAATTTTGGAAAAAATAAAGAATGGAAGTTATAATTGATAAACATCTTGTTGAGATAATTCAGTAAAACCATTATCTTTTAATAATTTTATTGATTTATCATTTTCTTCTGTTCTAATAACAACTATAGCTTTTTGAGTTTTCTTTTCTACAAAAGCATAAATATATTCAACATTAATTTTTTCATTTGTTAATATATTTAACATACTTTCTAATCCACCAGGAGTGTCTGGAACTTCAACAGCTAATACTTCAGTTATTGTTATAGCTAAATTTTCTTTTTCTAAAGCTTTTTTTGCTTTATCATAATCATGAACTATCATTCGTAATAATCCAAATTCAGATGTATCAGCTAATGATAATGCACGTATATCAATATCTTCTCTTTTTAGTATGTTTAATATTTTAGATAGTCTACCTTCTTTATTTTCAAGAAATACAGATATTTGTTTTATTGTCATTATATTATCCTCCTATTATTCAAAATTACGTTTATCAATTACTCTTGTTGCTTTTCCTTCACTTCGAGGTAAAGAATTTGGTTCTGATAATGTGACTTTAACTCTTAAACCTATACTATCATGTATCTTATGACTTATTTCTTGTTTAAGTTTTTCTAAAACTTTTATAGAATCAGTAAATAGTTCCGGTTTTGTTTCAACTTGAACTTCCATTTCATCTAATGTTTCAGGACGTGTTACAATAATTTGATAGTGTGGTTCTAAACCATCAATTTTCAATAATGTTGATTCAATTTGTGATGGGAATACAATAACTCCTTTAACTTTAAGCATATCATCACTTCTTCCAGTAATTCTACTTATTCTTGCAGTTGTTCTACCACATTCACAAGTTTCTTTAGTTATAGATGTTATATCTTTTGTTCTAAATCTAATTACTGGCATTCCTTCTTTAGTTAATGTTGTTATAACTAATTCTCCTTTTTCACCATCTTTTACAGGTTCTAAAGTTTTTGGATTTATAATTTCAGGATAAAAGAAATCTTCTGCTATGTGTAATCCATCTTTTTGTTTACATTCCATTGCAACTCCAGGACCCATAACTTCTGTTAATCCATAAACATTTTGAGCAGTGATATTTAATTTTTCTTCTATTTTTTCTCTCATTTCTTCAGTCCACATTTCGGCACCAAATACTCCACCTTTAAGATCTAAATCTTCTATGTTAATAGTTTCATCTTGTTCTAGTGCTTCAGCAAGATATAATGCATATGAGGGAGTGCATGTTAATACATTAGTTTTAAAATCTTTTATAATACTAATTTGTCTTTGTGTATTTCCAGATGATGTTGGAACTACTATTGCACCTATTTTTTGACCACCATAATGAGCACCCATTCCTCCTGTGAATAATCCATATCCATAACTATTTTGCACTATATCATGTTTTTGTGTTCCAACCATGGTTAATGATCTAGCCATTATTTCGCCCCATGTGTCAATATCTTTTTTAGTGTATCCTATTACTGTAGGTATTCCTGTTGTTCCACTTGTTGAATGAATTTCAACTATATCATCTTTAGAAGCAGCTTGTAATCCAAATGGATATGTTTTTCTAAGATCATCTTTTGTTGTAAATGGTAATTTAGTTATATCTTCTAATGTTTGAATATCTTCAATTTTTATATTTAGTTCATCAAATTTTTCTTTGTAATATGGTACATTTTCATATGTATATTGTAATATTTTTTGAAGTCTTTCTAATTGTAGTTTTTCTAGATCTTTTCTTTCCATGCATTCTTTTTCTTTATTCCATATCATTACTATCACTTAAATAATTATAATTATTCTATTTCTATTAATTCATATTTTATTTGATTATCATCTATTATTTCTAGGATACAAGCATGTCCTGTTGCTGCATCACCAGGATTGATAATAATTGTATTTTGTATTTTATCAACTGCTATTGATTCATGAACATGTCCACAAATATTTATTGTAGGTTGAGTTTCTTCAATGATTTTTCGTACAGATGTACTTCCAACATGTAAATCAGTTTCTGTTTTATCAGTTCCAGTATTTACTGGTGGTACATGAGTAACTAATATTGTAGTTTTATTTTCTATAAGATCTTTTTTGAATCTATTTAATTTTTCATATATTATTTCTTCATCAAATTCATTTGGTGTATCAAATGGTGTCTTGTTTGAACCACCAAATCCAACAAGTACTAAATCATCTAAAACTAATATATTGTCATGTAGATTAATTGCTCTTGAATTATCAATTAATTCAGTTATATTTTTAGGGTCGCAATTACCAGGAATAGCATAAACTTCACCATAATCTGATAATTTATCTAAAATATCTCCTACTAAATTTTCAGGTCCAAAATTTGTAATATCTCCTGTAACAATTATTTTATCAAAATCATTAGAAGATTCATTTTTTTTAAGATAATTTAATATTGTTTCATATTTACTATGAATATCAGTTATAACAAAGATTTTCATTATGATAATACTCCTTTTTTATTTTATAATTTAATAATTAGTAAAAAAAACTTTTATATCAATTTTTTTTTATATATTTACTTTTTGTTAATTATAAATATTTAATTTTTCTATTAAACTATTTAATAAATTTGTTAAAACATTGAAAAAAAGGAAATTAATAAGTAAATTATAGGAAAGGTGGTGATTTAGTTAAATATTTATAATGTCCAATATTTTATTTTTTCATAATTTTGAATTTCTTTATTAAGTATAGATTTAAGATCTACAATAATTGAATTTTCATGTATTAATTTTTTAGTATTATCTAAAGAGAACTCTTTAAATTCATCATGTGCTACAGCAAATAAAACAACATCATAATTTCCGGAGTAATCATTTACTAAATCTATATTATACTCTTTTTTTACAGAATCTTTATCAGCCATAGGATCATAAACTGTTACATTAATACCTAATTCATTTAATTTTTGTATGATTGGAATTACTTTACTATTACGAATATCATTACAATTTTCTTTAAATGTAACACCAAGAACAAGAATATTAGAACTTTTAATAAGCATATCTTTATCAATCATCATATAAATAATATTATTTACAATAAAATCTCCAAGACTTTCATTAACTTTTCTACCAATTTGCATTAATTGCGGATCAAATTTAAGTTTTTTACTTTTATATACTAAATAATATGGGTCAATACTAATACAATGACCTCCAACAAGACCAGGATAATATTTAGCAAAATTCCATTTAGTACCTGCAGCTTCTATAACTTGAGTAGTATTAATCCCCATATTATGAAATATCATAGCAAGTTCATTAACAAGAGCTATATTAATATCTCTTTGAGTATTTTCAACAACTTTTGCTGCTTCTGCAACTTTAATAGATTCAGCTCTATAAACACCATTGTTTAATATAGTATCATATACATTAGCAATAATATCTAAAGATTCATTATCCATACCAGAAACAATTTTAATAATATCTTCTAATTTATTATTTTTATCACCAGGATTAATTCTCTCAGGAGAATATCCTACTTTGAACTCTGAACCATAGATTAAATTAGATTCTTTTTCTAATATAGGGACACAAATATCTTCAGTAACTCCAGGATATACAGTAGATTCATAAACTACAATTGAACCTTTAGTTAAATTTCGACCAATAGTTTTAGTAGCAGAAGTTATATAAATAAAATCCGGATCATTTTCTTCAGTTATAGGTGTAGGAACAGCCACTACAAAAAAAGATGCATCACGAAGATCTTTCTCATTAGAAGTAAATTTTATATTAGATTCTTTAAGGCTTCCTTTTGGTAATTCACAAGTAGCATCAATACCTTTCTTATACAATTCAATTTTTTCTTTATTAACATCAAATCCTATAACATTATATTTTTTTGAAAATAATACTGCTAAAGGTAATCCAACATAACCTAACCCAACAATAGCAATACTTTTTTCTTTATTAATTAATTCATTATACATTTTATCTATTTATCTTCCTATAATTTTTTTTTAAAATTAAATATAATCAAATATTTATTATAATAATACTATTTAAGTTTTTCTTAATTATTATAATTGGGGACTATTCTTTTTACAATTAATATGGATTACATTTAAACTACTTCATTAACTTTTTTAAAAGAAATTTATTATAAATAAAATTAATAAATTAATACTATAAAATAAATTGATTAAATTAGGAGGAAATTTTCAATGAAAAACTTGAAATTTTATAAAATTATTATAACACTCCTATTAATAGCTACAGTAGTTTCAGTAGGTATATCAACTGCAAATGATGCATATTCAATACCAGATGCAAATATAAATCTGCAAGTACAACCTAATGGAACATTAAATGTAGAAGAAACTATTAATTATAATATAGAAGATACTATTAATGGAGTTTATAGGGTAATACCTATATCAGGACAACAATCCGTAGAGAATATGGTTGTAGAAACACCAGGATTATATAATAGAGTAGAACAAATAAATAATTCACATAATATAACATTAAAAGTATATCTTTATAAAGATCCTGAAATGACACAAAAAATATCAAATCAAAATGTAAAAGTCATATATAAATATGATTTCTTAAAGATGGTAAAAGTATACAATGATATAGCTGAATTACATTATAAACCATGGGGTGTTGGATGGGATTCTTCAGTAAGTAATCTAGAAACACAAATCACATTACCTTCAAACCATCAAGATACTGAGTATTGGAACAATCCACCAACTAAAGTAATTAATTCAGAATGGATAAATGACACCACACTTAAAACAACAATAAATGATATTAGTCCTAAGGAACAATTAGAACAAAGAATATTAATACCAAAAACACAACTAGATTCAAACCCAACAAATGCCGATATAATAAATAAAGATGCAAAAACAACAATAGAAAAACAACAACAAAACTATGAAAATAACTTAAATTTCCAAAAAATATTAAATTATGTTGTAACAATAGCATTAATAATTATGATTGTCTCTCCATTTGGACTTTATTTAAAATATGGAAAAGAACCAAAAATTGATTATGACTCTAAATATGAAACTGATTTACCTTCAACAGACCATCCGGCAATAATTAATGCTATTGTAGATGGAAATGTTGGTGAAATAGATGCAAAAGGATTTCAAGCATCAATACTTGATTTAATAGATAAAAAATATATAAAGGTTAAAACAATAGTTGGAGAAGGAAAAGATCAAGACACCATATTAAAAATTACAAATAAAAATCAAGACACATTAGTTAGGTCACAACTAGAATTAATAAATTATATGCAAAAATTTGCCAATGATACAAATGGAGATATATCATTAAAAGACATGAAAGAAAATCAGGATCCTGAAAAATTTAAGAAGTTCTTTGATATATGGCAAAGTGATATTCTAAATGACGAATCATTAACTTCAGAAAAACTTGAAACACTATTCAATGATACTGGTGATCAAATCTTTAAAGTATTTGGTATATTGGGATTAATAATAGCTATACTATTAATAGTATTTAAAGAAATTATACTTCCGTTATATGGTGAATATGTTGTCTTATTATCAATGATATTACTCTTTGAATCAGTGATATTGTTAGCTTTACCTAATACTATTGGTGGACAATGGACTAAAGAAGGAAGAACATTTAATGAAAAATGGCATAGTTTTAAAAGATATGTATGTGATTATAGTATGATGAAAGAATATCCTCCAGGATCAGTACAAGTATGGGGAAGATATTTGGTATATGCAACTGCATTAGGTGTATCAGAAGAAATTACTAAAAATATGAAAAGTTTTTTACCTGAAGAAGAACTTGCTAATAATGATTTAATATTATTTAATACTTATGGTGGAAATATACTTTTAGCTTCAGCATTAACTGAAGCATTCGATTCAAATAATGGTGATAATGGTTCTTTCGGAGATATAGGAAATGTTGGTGGTGGTGGAGGAGGTG
>JAUNXU010000102.1 GCA_030539615.1 Methanobacteriaceae archaeon
TTAATAGTGGACAACCAGTACAAATATCAAACTGTTCATTTAATAACAACACAGCTCGAGAATATGGAGGAGCAGTATATAACTATGGATCATTAACAATTAATAATTCTAATTTCACAAATAATCAAGCTTTCTCAAGAGGTGGAGCTGTGTTAGGTATGGGTGCTGGTGAAACTATTGAAATATTTAATTCTCAATTTATAAATAATTCAGCTATTACTAAAAGTGACTCTTGTGGGGGTGCAATTGCTGGATGTGGTTACTCATCAACATGGAACTTACATGATTTATTATTTGAAAATAATAATGCAAAATCTGGTGGAGCAATTGTAGGTACATCTACGTTACTAACTTGGAATGTATATTCTTCAATATTTGTAAATAATCATGCATTATCATCTAAAGATTCAATGGGTGGGGCAATATATAATCGAGCAACTAGTACAGTAATAGAAATATATAATTCAGTATTTATTAATAATACTGCAGATGCTTGTGGTGGAACTTTAGGATATAATGGAAGTTATTCATTGTATAAAATAGTAAATTCAATTTTTGAAAATTCTCTTACAAATAAAATAGGTGGGGCATTATATCTTAATGGTACTAATGGTGTAACTATAACATCTTCTAATTTCACACATTGTTCAAGTTTAAACGGTAGTATAATACATAATACACTTTATTCAAATAACTTAAAAATAAAATATCCTAATTTTGCTCATAATCAAGCTTATAACAGTGCAATAATATATAATGAGGGATTAGATGGTAATATTACATATTCAACTTTTTATAATAATACTGAAAATTCAATATATTCTACAAAATATTTTGATGCACGATATAATTGATGGGGGTCAAATCAGAGAAATATGACTTCTTGTAACTCATTAGTAAACACTACATGCCCTGTAGTATTACTTTTCACAGTTCAAAATAACAATACTGATATTCCTAATACTTCAAATTATAAACTATTTTATATAGATATATACCATTATAATAGTACTGGGGAACTAAAATTACTAGATCATGAAATACCAACTAGGATAGCTATATTTAACATTACAAATTTACCTTCAATAAACATAAATACTACCGAAAATAATATAAGATACAATTATCAAGGACTTTTTCCAGGATTAACTGTAACTGTTGATGATCAACAAGTATCAATACCACCAAATTTCAAATACCAAACATATATAAGTTTTGATAATATGATAGGTTGGACTAACCATACTTTAACAATCAATGCAACAGTACATAATTACTACCACACATTAGTCTCAGGATCAACCAGGGTTGTAATCAAAATAAATGGACGAACAATCAGTACCTTGACTTAAAAAATTATACTGGAAATTTATCACCAAATGCAACATCACAAAATGGACAAATACAAGTAAACTACACAATACCTTCCAATTACAGTCTTAAAAATTATCAAATTACAATAGTATTTATAGGTGATTCAAGTTACGAAAGATCAGAAACAACAAAAATACTAGATTTAAAAAATGGATCTTTAAGAAACAGTTTATCAAATACTGATTTAGATAATAAGATAACGATAAAAGAGAATGATATAAGTGAAAATTCAATAATAAATGAAATTATTTCACCTATTAATTATAATAAAGAAGATCTGGCAATCATGGAAGAATCATCAAAACTACACGAAGAATTATTAATAAGAGAAGAAAAAATACGTATCGAGGAGATGAATGCAAATGAAGAATAAAATCAAATTAATAGGAATACTCCTATTAATCTTTCTAGTTAGTTTATCAATTGCATCAGCAGCAAATGATACACAAACAAACACAACATCTACAATAACACAAGATACACAAATAAACACAGAACCTACACAAACAATAAATAAAACACAAAAGACACTTAATACAAAACAAGAAAACACAACTCAAAAACCAACAGTTACTAATAAAAAAGAAACAAATAACACAGTACCAGAAAAAAGTGCAGCAGCTAATTACAAAGAACTTAAAAGTCAAATATATAATATCGCATATAATGGATCAGCAGATGTAAATTACACAATAAAATTAACAGGAACTAATTATAGATTTGGAACTAAAATATTTATAGATAGAGCAACAGCTAACCTAACAATAATAGGAGATAGTACATCTAAAACAACAATAACATTAAATGGATTACAGTCTTGTTCATTGTTTTGAATAGCAGCAGGACATTCATTAACTTTAATAAATGTAACATGCATTAATGGAACCGCTACTGATCCAAGTTATTGGGTTTTCGGTGGCGGAGCAATAACAAATTATGGAACCCTTAACCTAATTAATGTAAACTTCATTAATAACACAAGATATGTTACAGACAATGAAGGTAGTTATGGTGGTGCAATATTAAATGCTGGAACTATCAATATTTACAATGCAACATTTAATGGAAATAGTGCAATTAATTATAGAGAATATATAGATTTTGAAGAAAATTCTCCATATAGTCATGGTGGTGCAATAGCTAATATGGGAGGGACTATAAATATTTATAATGCAACATTTAATAAAAATTCAGCATTAGCAATTATTACTGATGGTTGGGAAGATAGTAGTTCTTTTGGTGGTGCAATATACAATACAGGAAATATTACCCTTACAAATATAGATTTTACAGAAAATAAAGTTTCTGGAGGACATGATGGATTAGCATATGGTGGGGCAATATATACAAATAAAAGTTTAAATTTAACTGGAATAAAATTTGTAAATAATAGTGTTAGTTCTTCTGAAGGTTTTCCTAATGGTGGAGCTATTTACTCAGAAAATAGTTTAAATATAACTAATTCAATATTCATTAATAATTATGTTGTAAAGTATGATTGGCGGAATTATGCTGTTATTACTAACAATTCAATTTATTGTTCTAATAATAGTTATTATTATTATGCTGAAAATAATTGGTGGGGAACTAATACACCAGATTGGAATCAAACATTATATAATGTTAATATTCCAAATTCATGGATATATCTAAAAGTAACACTATCAAAAGATAATATAAATGTCGCAGAAAATACACAAATTAAAACAGATTTTAATTGGTTAACTAATGGAAAAAATGTCACTGCATATTCTAATAATATTCTTGATGGATTAAATATTTCCTATGCTTTAACAAAAAATATAGTAAAAACCACCCCAATAATTAATACTATACAAAATGGGACAAGTACAACAATATTTACAGGAACAAAAAATGGAATAACAAACATAACACTAAAAACAGACAACATCCCCACAAATGAAATAATGTTCCTAACGGTAAATGCATTACCAACATCAACAAAAATAACCTACATCACACCAAACATAACACCCGGATCAAACATGACAATACAAGCTAGTATAACAGATAAAGACAATAAACCAATAACTATAGGAGAAGTAGTAATAAAAATCAATGGAAAAACATTAAAAGATGAATACGGACAATCAATAAAAATACCAGTAGTTAATGGAACAATAAATTATAATCATCATATACCATATAATTACAGTACAAAACAATACAATCTAACAGTAAAATATCTAAGAAACGATAAATACACACTTAGTGAACAAACAATAAACTTCACCATAACAAAAGAACCAACCTCAACAAAAATAACATACATAACACCAAACACAACACATGGAAGTAATATGACAATACAAGCTAGTATAACAGACAAAAATAAACAACCAATAACCATAGGAGAAGCAATAATAAAAATTAATGGAAAAACACTAGAAAATGAATACAGACAATCAATAAAAATACCAGTAAACAATGGAGCAATAACATATACTTATCTCATACCAGATAATTACAGTGCTAAAACATATAATATAACAGTAAAATACATAAAAAACAATAAATACACCCCTAGTGAACAAACAATAAACTTCACCATAACAAAAACACAAACAAAAATACAAAACGAAGAAATATGCCCTATACCACCAGGAACTAATTTACCAATCAAAGCAAATATAACTGATAAAAACAACAACCCTATAACTACAGGATATGTAATATTCAAAATTAATGGAAAAACACTAAATGACATAAACGGAAATAATATAAAAGTAAATGTAACCAATGGAAAAATAGAATATAATTACACAATACCAAAAGATTACAGTACAAAACAATACAACCTAACAGTAAAATACATGAACTCAACACAATACCAAGAAAGTCAAGAAACAATAAATTTCACAATACAAGAAATAATACCAACAATAACAAAAATAGAACTAATAGAACCTGTAACACTAGAATCTGATCTAAATATCAAAGCAAATATAACTGATAAAAACAACAACCCCATAGATACAGGATATGTAATATTCAAAATAGACAACAACATATTAAAAGACACAAACAATAACACAATAACAGCAAATGTAACCAATGGAAAAATAGAATATAATTACACAATACCAGATAATTATAGTGCTACATCATATTATTTAACAGTAAAATATATTGGAACTAATCATTATCTGGAAAGTCAAGATAAAACAACTTTTTTAGTTTCTAAATATTGATTTATAGTGTTGGAAATTTATTCAACACTTCCTTTTCTTATATTTTTTTTTGATTTTAGATTTTTTAGTAATGCTCTTTTAATATTTTTATGATTTACCTTAAAAAACAAATTATTGTCAATATATTTAAATATTTTATCCAACAAACTAAATTTTAAGGTATTTTTAGTATAATT
>JAUNXU010000103.1 GCA_030539615.1 Methanobacteriaceae archaeon
AAATAGTAATAAAAAAAATAATAAAAAAGGCAGATGCAATAGTAGTACCTGGAACTTTACATAAAGAATATTTCCAAAAATTAGGTGTAAATGAAAATAAGATTTATATAATGCCAAATGTAAGTAATATAAAAGATGATACGGTTAAACCTAGTTTAAATTCAGTTAATAAAAAAACAATATTATATGTAGGACGATTAATAAAAAGAAAAGGAGTAAACTATTTAATAGATGCATATAAACAATTAGTAGATGATAATATAAATGATACTCAATTAATAATAGTAGGTTCTGGAGAAGAAAGATATAATTTAGAAAAACAAGTTAAAAAATATAATTTAACAAAAAATATAATATTTACTGGAGAAATAAAAAATAATGAATTAATATCTTATTATAAAACTGCTGAGTTGGTAGTAGTACCTTCCATAAATTATGGTGTAGGTGATCCATGGGTATTTGTAGTAAATGAAGCAATGTATTTTAAAAATCCTGTAGTAGTAACTGATGCTGTAGGTGCATCAAAAGATATGGTAAGGGATAATGGATACATAGTAAAAGAAAAAAACAGTAAAGAGTTATATGTTGCAATGAAAAAAATAATAACTGATTCTAAATTACAAAAACATATGGGTGATATTTCAAAACAGATAATTGAAGAAGAATATCGGTATAATCATATGGTATCTGGTTTTAATAAAGCAGTTTTTAATGTACTAAAAGAAGATAATGAAAATTAATTAAATAATGCTTTTAAATATAATTTAAATATTTGATAGGCATAAATTGGTAAATGAGTATAATAATGTTTTTTATGTAATTTAATAAATTGTAAATTTGTTTTTACTTGATTAAGTTCTGATTTTATTGAAGATCCTTTTTTACGAGACATTCCTGTTTTATGCCAAATAATTGAATTTAAAACTGTAACTACTTTATATCCATTATTTTTAACTTGTATAGCTAGATCAACATCTTCACAACCAAAAAAGAAATCAGTGTTAAGATAATCCTTAGGTAATGCTTCTGTTTTAATAAGTAGTCCTGCTCCTGATACCCAATCACATTCAATGATTTCAGTATAATCTTCAATTTTAATTTCATCCATTATACTATGGTGTCCAGGGTAGTGTTCAAGATCAACTACACTACCTACACACCAAATAGTGTCATTACTTCCTTCAAAATCATAATAATAAAATTTAGGTCCAATAATACCAATATTTGGGTCAGTTAATGCATGATTAACCATATGTAATAAAAAATCTGGATCAACTACAGTATCATTATTTAATAATAAGATATATTCTGGATTGTCATGTTCAATGGTATATTTTATACCAATATTATTTCCTTTAGCAAAACCATAATTTTCATTATTTTCAATTAAAAGAAGATTCTTAGACTTAGGAAAACTTGTATGATTAATATAAGTTTCATTATTAATTTCATCTTCTTTTATACAAGTAACATTTATAGGTTTATTATTTTTATTATAAGTAAAAAAATCTGATTTAATGATTGTATTACCATTACAATAATCTAATATCTTATTAATAGAATCATTAGTAGAATTATTATCAACTAATATAACATTATAATTTGGGTAATTTATTTGATAAAGTGATTCTAAAGCTTCAATAGTATCTTCATATCCATTCCAATTTAATAAAATAATAGATACTAAGGGTAATTTTTCATTGTCTTTCATAAAAATCAATTTCCTATTTGTTAATAACTCTTTTTAAATTATCTAATAATCTATTACCTGCACTATCTAATGTCCATGCAGCTTCAATATATGCAATACTATTAATACTAAATTGTTCCCATAATTCATCATCTGTTAATAATTTAACAATTGCATCAGCAATTTCATTAGGATCTCTTTGAACTAATAATCCTGTTTTATTATGTACAATAGTTTCTTTCACTCCACCTTCTTTAACACCTACAATAGGAGTACCACAAGCCATAGATTCTAAAGGAACAAAACCAAATGGTTCAAGATAAGGTGTATAAATAACTAATTTAGCTTCATTATATAATTTCACAAGTTTATCATCAGAAATTAAACTTAAAATATCTAAATCAACGTCACATTCTTCAGCAAGATCATATAAATATTTAACCCATAATTCATCACTAGAATTACCAACAATTAATAATTTAGGTCTTATATTTTCAGGAACAAGACTTAAGCTATGAATAACAAAATCATATCCTTTAGTAGGAATACAAGTACCAACAGATAATATAAAATTTTTTCGTTCAATATTTAATGGTTTGAAAATGGTATTATCAACACCAAGATATGATACATGAGAATTTTTACCATATTGTCTTAATACAGATTCATGACTGAAATAAGAATTAACAAGAATATTATCAGCATATTTTGCAAATTCAAAATCTCTTTCAATTTCTTTTTCAGAAACTCTTTTAATATATTGTTGAATTAATGGTTCTAAAAGTCTGTCTTTACGTTTAACTTCATTTATATTATCGATAATTTTTTCTTTTCGAGGAGGTTGTTGACAATAATAAACAGCAGGTTTTTTAAGATATTTTAATACTGCAGGACTCATTGTATATTGATCTTGTTCTACAAATACTATATCATAATCTGCATCATTAATTGTTTCAGCTATAATCTTTTCAGTTTGAATTACATTATCTATTGATACTTCTTTAAAAATTGCTGGAACATAATCAAATATTGAATAAATTTTTGTTCTTATAAAACTAGGTTTTACAGAAAACTCAATTATTTTATTTGAAACATCTTTTAAAGGTATAAATTTTTCATTTGCTGTTTCTGGAATAAAAACATCAACAATATGGTTGTTTTCTTTAAGAAATTTTAAATGGCCATGTAAAGCTCTTTTAGCACCTCCAGAAGGTAAATTATGGAATACTGCTATTTTTAATTGATTCATATGAATTACACTCTTTTTTTATTTTTTTTTTTAATGTTTTTTATTTTAATATAATCCCATCAAATAATCCTTTAATAAATGCTTTTGCAGTACTAAAATTACCATGAATAATTTCGGTCATACTTGTTTTTAAAACATATAATATGATATATATTAGAAAATGATGATAAATATTAGATTCTGTATTTTTTTTCATAACATATATACGATTTCGTGTATGGTAATATAATCTAAAATCACTAGTACTAGATCCACCCTCTTTATGATAAATCATACTGTTAGGTGTTGTAACACTAATATAACCATTATTTTTTCCCCGCATACACCAATCAGCATCTTCCCAATACATAAATAATTTACTATCTAAAAAACCAATATTATCTAATATACTTTGTTTTACAAGCATACAAGAACCAGTAATAAAATCACAAACAGTTATTTCATCTGAAGTTGTAGTAATAGCTGATGCTTCACAATGATTGTAATCAATAAGACTTCCACCAATGGTTTGTAATTTATCGGGATTATCATAATAATAAGTTCTTATACCTGTAAATCCAATATTTTCACTACTATTTCCTGTATTAACAAGACAATCAAGAAAATCCGGAGCTACAACAGTATCATTATTTAATAATAGAACATAATCTGAATCCACATAATCTTTAATATATTTTAAAACAATGTTATTTCCACTAGCAAAGCCACTATTAATATTATTAATAATATATAATAAATTTAAATTAGGATATTTCTTATTAAGATCTGTTACATCAATAGTTTTATAATTAAATTCTTGATTTTCAGATTCTTTAAGATATTTTTTTATTTCTTCTTGTGAATCCTTTTTAGAATTATTATCTAATAAAAAAATGTTATAATCAGAGTATGTTATTTTTTTAATAGATTTTAAACAATTTATAGTATCTGTAGAATTATTCCAATTAATCATAATAATGGATACTTTATTTACCTGATTTTTCATTTTAAATAACACTCTTAATAAATTTTCTGATATTATATATATTATTTATGTTATCTATATTTAATATAATAAGGATAAACAGTTAAAAAAATATTTATTAAAAAAGGTGGTTAATAATGGGGATTATATAATATTTAACAAATTATTCTACATCATCTTCTGTTATTTCAATATTTTCTTCAGATTCAACATCTTCAG
The DNA here is from genome assembly GCA_030539615.1 of Methanobacteriaceae archaeon. Classification (GTDB taxonomy): domain Archaea; phylum Methanobacteriota; class Methanobacteria; order Methanobacteriales; family Methanobacteriaceae; genus Methanosphaera. Next base: position 4,123 of record JAUNXU010000103.1, read on the forward strand.
AGTCTTCATCATGACAACATGGATGGTTATGATGTTTAGCAACTTTGTCTTTTATTGTACATAGATTTTCTTTAGTATTTCTTCTAATTTCTATTGCTTTAGCTGTTGTATTTACACCAATTTCTTCTATTTTATCAGAATCTAATAATAATTTTATTCCCACACCTACTGCTACTCCTGCACCAAACATTAGAAGATCACGTGTTTTTGATGGTTCTTTTTCTACTTCTTTAATTAATTTGATCATAATTATTTTTCTCCTATTATTTTTTTTATTTTAATATTTCAAATTTATCATTATTAACTTATATCTAAAATAATATATATCTATTATGTTAGTAAAAATTATTTTAATAAATAGTATCATTAATAGTTGTTATAATTTTTTTGTAGAATAAAAAAAAGATTTATAATTTATTTTCAAAAAAAATAGAATATATATTATAATAAAAATAAAAAATGAATTTAGATTATCTTATTTCCATAATCATCATATAATCCTCCAATATAATAAACTTCCAGACCATTCCAAACATCTGCATTATCTTTTAATAATTGCACATGTATAATGCTTCCTTCAGGGTT
>JAUNXU010000024.1 GCA_030539615.1 Methanobacteriaceae archaeon
TTGCTGTTAAACTTATTAATACAAAAAATATACTTAAAACTAATAACGACTTATTAATTTTCATACATTTATTCTCCATATTATTTAATTTATTAAATAGATATGATTTTATAAGCGTTTTGGTTTAGTATATGGATACTATTGTTAATTGATATTAATTCTTATTTCATTAGCTTTTATGGATACTTTATGAATATTTAATGAAGCATTGTTTTTTTTTAAGTATTATCATATCTATACAACTGTATATTTGTTTTTATATAAATTAATAACCTCTAAAAATTTTTATTTATTAATTTTATATGATTTTTTAATCATTTTATGTTGATAATTAAGAATATATTAATTTTACAAATTTAACTTCTATAAAATCCCTTTTTTTTAAAAATGATAAAATTCTTTAGATTAAGATAATATATATTATTAATAAAGAAAAAAATTATTTTTATATTAAAAAGTATTTTCTTTTAGAGGTATATAATGAATGTTTATATTAAAATATTAAGGCCTATGAATGCATTCATGGCAACTATTGCAGTATTATTAATGGCTTTAATAAATGATTTTTATAATTTAAATATAATTATAGGAGCTTTATCAGTATTTATTATAACTGGTGCTGGTAATGTTATTAATGATTATTATGATTATAATATTGATGTTATAAATAAACCTGAACGTCCATTACCTTCTGGTGAGATGAGTCTTAAAACTGCTAAATGGTATGCTATTATTTTATTCTTATTTGGAGTAATTATGGGGTTTATGATAAATATTTCAACAGGAATTATTACAATTTTATCATCAATTATTTTAGTATTATATGCTTATTCTTTTAAGATGCAATGTCTTATAGGGAATATATCTGTAGCATTACTTACTGGATTAACATTTGTGTATGGTGGAGTTATTGTTAATAATATAAATTTATCTATAATTTTAGGATTTTTTGCATTTTTAATGACATTTGCTCGTGAAATTATTAAAGATATGGAAGATATAATTGGAGATCTTAAAGAAAATGGTAAAACATTTCCTATAGTATATGGTTCTAAAAAATCATCTATTTTATCTGCATCTTTGATTATTTTAACATGTATTCTAAGTCCAATTTTATATTATTTGAAAATATTTAATATATATTATATTATGATACTTGTTATATCATTGATTATCTTTTTATATTCAGCATATACTGTATTGAAGGATCAATCAAATAGTAATCTTCATAAAATTTCAAAATATATGAAAATAGCAATGTTTATAACATTCATAGCATTTGTAGTTGGAAGTCCTATATTAACAGGAATATAAAAAAGATAAGGAAAGTGTGATTAATGAAAGTAGAAGATATATTATTATATGATCAAACAATTTTTAAAGATATAACAGTTTTTAATCCTGATTATACACCAGATAAATTTGATCTTAGAGCACCTCAAATGAATTCATTAGCATTATCTATAAGACCTGCTTTAAAACAGGGAAAACCTACAAATAATCTTATATTAGGTTCATGTGCAACAGGTAAAACTACTACTGTTAGAAAAATATTTTCAATTATTGATTCTAAATATTCTGGAGAAGTTGTATGTGTATATATTAATTGTCAATTACACTCTACAAAATTTGATATATTTTCTCAAATTCATAAAAAATTATTTGGACATGCTCCTCCAGAAACAGGAGTTCCATTTGCAAGAGTATACAACAATATAATGAATGAGTTGTATGATACAGATCGAACACTTATAGTTGCATTAGATGATATTAATTATCTTTTTAATAAAAATATGATAAGTAAAGTTTTTTATGATATTTTACGTGCTTATGAATCATTTGAAGGTGTACGTACAGGAATTTTTGCAGTTTTATCTGATATAGAATTTAGATATGTTCTTGATAAAAATGTAGGATCAATTTTTAATGCTAATGAAATAGTTTTCAAACCATATAATTATGATGAAATATTTAAAATACTTAAAGAAAGAGTTAGCTATGGATTTTTTAAGGAGGTTATCACAGATGATCTTATTGAAGAAATTGCATTACGAACTTATGAACGGGGAGATATTCGTTTAGGTATTGATTTATTAAGAATAAGTGGTAATTATGCAGAAGCTGATGCATCAAAACGAATATTATCCGAACATGTAAATAAAGCTGTGAAACAATTAGATCCTATAAGTTTAAATTACATTATAAAAAATATGTCTTATGAGGAACAAAGGTTATTGAATTATATTGCAATATTTAATGAAGATAATTTAACTTCAGGTAGAATATATAAAGAATATAATCGTAATAAGAAAATTGGTTATACTACATTTAATAGGCTTATTAATAAATTAGAATTTTTACGATTAATTGATACAAAATATACCGGATCTGGAGTTAAAGGTAATTCTAGATTTATTAATCTTCGATTTGACAGAAAACATATACGTAAATGTTTGAAAGATACTGAAGTAAGATCATAATTTAATGTTTTATAAAATAGTAGTAAGTTATATATTAAAAAAGAGTATATTTGGGATTTTTAGTGAATTAGATATTTCCAGTGCATTTTATGTAATATATTGAAACTAAAAATAATATCATTATAGATGTTATTGTTAAAAGAGATAATATATCTATTTCATTAAGATCAATATCATTATTTAAGTATGTGGTTTTTTTATGTAATTTTTTTATCTTATTTTTTTTAAATAGTCGTTTAATTTTTATATAGTTTTCTAACTCTTCTTTAGCTATTCGGATCATCATTTTTATCTTCTCCAAGAGTATTCAATTATGTAACTAATATTCTATTTTCTTATAGTTATAAATATAATCTAAGGGGTATTGGTAAGTACTAAGGGTGTATAAAAATATTGGTCTAAGGGGTATTGGTAAGTACTAAAAATACAACATAAAAAAATATAAAAAAATAAGTATATAATTTTAATATAATGAAAAATGAAAATAAAACTTATGAATATTTTGATGTAACAGCAGATATAGGAATATGTGCTTATGGAAAAACAATAGAAAAATCATTTCAAAATGCAGCATTAGCAACTTTTGAAATAATAACTGATATTAAAGATGTTAAACCTAAATTAGAAAAACAAATCAAAATACAATCTGAAGATTTACAAGCTTTGTTATATGATTGGATTACTGAATTAATAATATTATTAGAAGCAGAACAATTTATTTCTAAAGAGTATATTTTAAAAATAACAAAAGTTGATAAAGGTTATGAATTAGAAGCTACTTTAAATGGTGAATTATATGATACAATGATACATTCTTATAAAACAGAAGTAAAAGCAATTACATATCATAAAATGGAAATAAAAAAAGATGGTTGTGGTTATAAATTACAGTTCATACTTGATTTGTAAGTATACTAATCTATTTAAATTAATATTTATTTTTATCAGGTTTTATTGATATAATGTTCTGTTTTTAACAGAATAAATTAAATTTAATATTTATTTCTCTTCAAATTACTAAAATATTAAATATAACTTCAATATATAATTTTAATCATAGTGAGTTTAAGAAGGGTTAAAAATTTTAATAAAAAACTTTTGCAGGTATATTTTAATAAACCCCTCACTTATTATTCTTATTTACTAATTTTATTAAACTTAATTCAAATATATTGCTTCTAATGTTATTAAAAAACTAATTTTATACTTTTAATCTTATTAAAATACATAATAATCTATTAATTACTTAAAAATAATTTAATAAAATACAATATTTATATTAAAAAACACAATAAAATAATTATATAGAAACAATATTTTTTCTCACAACTTATGATGATAATAAAACTTCACAAAGATATAAAAGAATAATTATCACAGAATATTATAAAAAAATAAAGGAGATTAAAATTTCATGGTTACAAAAGATGATTTAGTAAAAGTAAGGGATTGTGTATGGGAAATACCATCTTCAGCAATGAAACAAATGAGAGTACCTGCAAGAATATATTTAGATGATGAATCAATAAAAACAATTGAAGATGGAGCAATACAACAAGTAGCAAATGTAGCATGTTTAGATGGAGTTCAAAAACCATCCATTGGATTACCAGATATTCATTTTGGGTATGGATTTAGTATTGGTGGTGTAGCAGCATTCCATTCTAAAACAGGAGTAATAAGTCCTGGTGGTGTAGGATTTGATATTAATTGTGGTGTAAGACTTTTAAAAACAAATCTTACAAAAGATGATGTTAAACCAAAAATTAATGAATTACTAGAAATAATCTTTAAAAATATTCCATCTGGTTTAGGAAGTAAAGGAAAAACTCATTTAAAACAAAATCAAATTGATGATGTACTTGTAAATGGTGCTAAATGGGCTGTTGAAAATGAATATGGATGGGAAAAAGATCTTAAATTCTTAGAAGAAAATGGGTGTATGAAAGAAGCAGATCCTCAATATGTTAGTGATAAAGCAAAAAGACGAGGAATTCCTCAATTAGGATCTTTAGGTTCAGGAAATCATTTTTTAGAAATTCAATCAATAGGTGAAATATTTGATCAGGAAAAAGCAGAAGCTTTTAATCTTGAAATGGATCAAGTAGTAATATTAATACATACAGGATCAAGAGGTTGTGGTCACCAAATATGTGCTGATTATCTTAGAGAAATGGATAAAGCAACAAAAAAATATGAAATCAATGTACCTGATAGGCAATTAGCATGTGCACCTGTAGAATCACCTATTGCACAAAATTATTTCAAAGCTATGGCTGCAGGAGCAAATTATGCTTGGACAAATAGGCAAATGATTCAACATTGGGTTAGAAAATCATTTGAAGAAATATTTAAACAAGATGCAGAAAGTATGGAAATGGATGTAGTATATGATGTAGCTCATAATATTGCTAAAAAAGAAACACATAAAGTTGGTAAACTTACTAAAGATGTATATGTACATAGAAAAGGGGCAACACGAGCATTTGGACCTGGAAGAAAAGAAATTCCAAATGAATACAGGTCTGTAGGGCAGCCTGTATTAATACCTGGAACTATGGGAACTTCATCATATGTTCTTTCTGGAACAGAAACTGCAATGAATGAAACATTTGGTTCAACAGCTCATGGTGCTGGAAGAAGATTAAGTCGTTCTGAAGCAAAAAGAGAATTTAAACCTGAAGAAATAAAACAATTATTAGCTTCTCGTGGAATTGCTATAAAAGCTAATTCATTACCTGTAGTGGCAGAAGAAGCTCCATCAGCATATAAAGATGTGGATGTTGTTGTTAAAACAGCAAATGATGCTGGTATAAGTGATCTTGTTGCAAGAATGAATCCTATTGGTGTAGTTAAAGGGTAATTACTATGATTGGAATTATAGGTGGTACTGGTAGTTCAAATATTTTAGATAGTGTAGACATAATTGATGAATTAGTAATTGATACCAAATATGGTAAATCACCAGAAATATCTATATTTGAACAAAATGGCAATAAAATAGCATTTATGTCACGACATTCTAAAGGACATAGTGTACCTCCACATAAAATAAATTATAGAGCTAATATAAAAGCTTTTAAAGATATTGGTGTGGATAGGATTATTGCAACAAATTCTGTAGGTTCAATTGATAAAAATATTGGACCTGGATCATTAGTAATTCCAGATAATTTTTTAGATTTTACACAAGGACGAAATTTAACATTTTTTGATGATAAAGTTGTACATATTGATTGTACATATCCTTATTGTAATGAATTAAGAAATATAATTTCTAAAACTGGAAAAGTTATTGATAATGGAGTATATGTTTGTACACAAGGTCCTAGATTTGAAACTGGGGCTGAAATTCAGTTTTATAAACAAATTGGTGGAACTATTGTTGGAATGACTGGTGTTCCAGAAGTTATTCTTGCCAGAGAACAAGAAATATGTTATGCAAGTATTTGTATAGTTTCAAATTATGCAGCACAAATTTCTGATACAATGTTAACAGCTGATGAAGTAGTTGAGTCTATGAATGATTCTCAGGAAAAAGTTGTTAAATTATTATTTGAAGTAATTAATAAAGTACCTTTGAATAATGAATGTCAATGTCAAAAATTATTGAAAAATGCGATGTTATAAAGTGTTGTATAATAAATAACAATAATAAATGAAAAAAATATAATATAATAAAATATCTTCAATAAAAAAAAGAAGGAGGGTTTTTTATCAATGAAAAATAGTGAACTAATTGATGAAATCAATAAATTAAAAAAAGAAAAAAATGCTATTATATTAGCACATAATTATCAACCAGCAGAAATACAAGAAATTGCTGATTTTTTAGGGGATTCATTAGAGTTATGTATTAAAGCATCAAAAATTGAAGATGCAGATATAGTTGTCTTTTGTGGTGTTGATTTCATGGCAGAAACAGCTAGTATAATAAGTCCTGATAAAAAGATATTATTACCTGATCTTGGTGCATATTGTCCAATGGCGGATAAACTTAAAACTGAAGAATTAATTCAAGCAAAAAAAGAAAATCCTGATGCCGCAGTAGTAGTATATGTTAATACTCTTGCTAGTTCAAAAGCAGAAGCAGATATTGTATGTACTTCAGCAAATGCTAGCAAAGTATTTGAAAGTCTTAGTCAAGATAAGGTAATTTTTGCTCCTGATGTAAATTTATCTCAATTTGGTAATGCATCTGTTAATAAAGAACTTATGGTAGTACCAAAAGATGGAAATTGTTATGTGCATAAAGCATTTAAAAAAGAAGATGTTGCTAATATAAGGAAAGAGTATCCTGATGCTGAAGTTGTTGTACATCCTGAATGTGATAAAGAAGTTCAAGATGCTGCAGATCAAGTATTAAGTACTGGTGGTATGATGAAGTTAGCTGCTGAATCTGATTTTGAAACAATAGTTCTTGGAACTGAAGTTGATATTATTTCACGACTTAATAGGGAATGTCCTGGTAAAAATTATGTTCCATTACGTAAAGATGCAATATGTGAAACTATGAAATTACACACACTTGAAAAAGTAAGAGATGCACTACGTGATGAAAAATATGAAGTAGTAGTTGATGAAGATATTCGAAAAAAAGCAATTGTTAGTGTTCAAAGAATGTTGGACTTAGCTTAATTTTATTATTTATAAATAATTTTTACTAATTTTATTTTTTTTATTATAGTATAGAAGATGATATTAATGAATATAAATAGATCAACATGGATTGGATTGGCTTTTATTTTACTTGCATTTATATTATTAGTTACTGATTTTTTTGATACTATAATTACAACTATTTTATGGCCATTATTAGAAGGGTCTTCTGAAGGAAAAGCAGTATTATTGTTTGGCATAATAGGTAGCTTATTTATTCTAGAACCAATTATTAATAATAATCAAAGGATTAATAAAATATTTTTTAAAAAAGAAGAAAACAGTTGGAAATATCTTGTATTGACTATGATTTTATTATTTATAACGGCATTTTTTGCTTTATTAATTGAAATTCATATTAGATTATCATTTAATGTATCTATATTTACTATATTAAGTTCATTAGATCCTTTAACTAGTACAACAAGTTTAATGCATACTCATGCATATAAATCTGTATTGGGTCATGTTATAAATGGTGTATTACCAGCACATATTAATACAGGATCCTCAATATCACAATATGTTTTACCATATGCTTTTATTATAATAATTTTATGGCCTATCATATATTTTATAGGTTTATTATCATTAAAGAATATGAATGAATTTTATAAAATATTAAGTAGTATTATATTAACTATTGCATTAATTGGTTTAGTTGATGGAGGAATGTTTTCTCAACCATTTTTAATTGGTTTAGGATTCTTATTGCTAGTTTATTTTTCACATAATAAAATTGGCATAAAATATTTTATTAATCCTGTTGTTATTATGGGATATATTTTATTAGCAGCTATGATACTTGAAGTTGGTGGTAGTAATCAAGATGGTTATACATTAACTGTAGTAGATCAAACAGCACATATAGATATGACTGATTATAATGTTACAGAAATGCATATTGAAGGTAATAACACTATATATGAAATACATCCTTCATTAACAGATAAGGTCTTGATAAAGAAAATATTTCATGATTTTAAAGATAAGGCGAGATTAACATTTATGACTTGGAATTTTTATACTTATTTCCACTGATATTTTAAAAAATAATAATATAATATAATAAAAAAATTGAATAAAAAAAGAGGTTTTAAATGAAATTAAGCATAATAATACCTACTTATAATGAAGAAGATTATCTTGAAAATGTATTAGAAAGTATAACAAGACAAAATTATCCTAATTTAGAAGTAATAATTGCTGATGCAAATTCTGAAGACCAAACAAGAGAAATAGCTAAATCATATGATTGTAAAGTTATTGAAGGGGGTTTACCTGCAAAAGGTCGAAATAACGGGGCAAAAGTTGCAAAAGGTGAACTATTATTATTTTTAGATGCTGATAGTGTCTTAACAACGAATTATATACATAGTATGGTAAAAGAATTTGAAGAAAATCAATTAGGAATAGCAATAACTCAAATAATTCCTTTAGAAAAAAGTACAATAAATAAAATATCACATGAATTTGCAAATTTCATGATAAAACGGATAGAATCTATAAAACCACATGGAGCAGGGTGTTATGGGATAATAACAAAAAAAGAGTTACATGAAAAAATAGGTGGATTTGATGAAAAATTAGACTTTGGAGAAGATACCGATTATATAGAAAGAATAGGTAAAATAGCACCATTTAAAGTTTTAAGAAAACCAAAGTTATTAATATCAACAAGAAGATTGGAAGAAGAAGGTTTGAAAAATTTGTCATTTAAATATGCAAAAAGTACAGTATACCAACTTGCAGGAAAAAAAATAACAGCAAAAGAATTAGACTATAATTTTGGACATGAAAAACATGAAAATAAAAGAATAGTATACTCTTTATGTGGTGAAGGATTAGGGCATGCTATAAGAAGTGCAGTAATAATTGAATATCTTTTGAAACAAGGCTATGATTTGATAGTTTTTGCCAGTGATAGAGCATATCAATATTTAAATAATAAATTTGAGAATATATATGAAATAAAAGGTTTTAATACGGTTTATGAAGAAAATAAAGTAAGGAATCGTAAAACTTTTGTTAATAATATGAAATATGTGCCAACTGATCTTACTAATAATTTAAACATTATGTATAAATTATCTAAGAAGTTTCAACCAGATATGGTAATATCAGATTTTGAATTTTATGCAAACATGTTAGCACATTTAATACAAGTGCCATTAATTAGTATAGATAATATGCATGTAATAACTGAATCATATTATAAAACTCCAACTAAATATAAAAAAGATCAAGTATTAGCAGCAAGTGTTGTTCATTCATTTATTCAAAGACAAGCAAAAACAATAATATTAACTTATTTTTATCCTCCATTAAAAAATAAGGATGCAATTTATGCACCGCCAATATTGAGAGATAAAATCTTTGAATTAAAACCAAGTAATAATGATCATATATTTGTATATCAAACAAGTGATTCAAATAATCAATTAATGTCTGTATTAAAAACATTGAATCAAAAATTTATTGTTTATGGTTTTCATAAAAGTGATGTTGATGAAAATATCACATATAAATCATTTAATGAAGATGAATTTTTTACAGATTTATCAACAGCTAAGGCAGTAATAACAAATGGTGGTTTCACATTGATTACAGAAGCATTATATCTTAAAAAACCAATATTGAGTATACCTGTAAATAAACAATTTGAACAAATATTAAATGCAATTTATATAGAAAAACTTGGTTATGGAGAACACCATTCTAAAGTTAATCAAAAGGATATAATTAAATTCATTGATAATATAGAAAAGTATAGGGTTAATATTGAAAAAAATTATTCACAAGAAAGCAATAATGATACTACTTTTAAAATATTAGAAAATGTGATTAGAGAAGTTTAAATTAAATTGATCACATATCCTTAGCATTTCTTTTTTTAGACGAATTTTTAAATTTAAAATTTAATAACTAATTCTTACTTAAGTATAATGACAGTTAACTTAAATTATTTTTTCAATAAGATTACATAATATAATTAATATAATAATTAATTAAGAATAAATCAAAAAAAGATTAATTATTCAATCATTAAAAAAATTCTAGGAGTTAAGATTACTAATGGTAAAACGAGAAGAATTAGAAGAAATATGGACTAATTATGATAGACAAGTAGTTGAAAACTATGTTAAAATAAGGTTACATCATTATCTTTTTACAAAAATATTAAAAGATCATGAAGAAATAATGTGTAAAGTAATTGAAATTCATGCACAAGAATTAGATTATTTTAAAGCAATACATCTATTAAAACAAGATGAATTCCAAAAATTAGTAAATAAATTACCTGATCTTGAAGAATACTTTACAAATGAAGATAATCAAACAACACCATCTAAAGAAATATTAGAAGTAATAAAATACATGTTAGTTGGTGTAGATGAATTAAAAATAACACCATTAACACATAAAAACTTTGATCAATCAAAAATTGATGAATTAAACAGTTTATTAACTCAACAGAAAAAAACTTTTGCTGATGTATTAAATAAACCATACTTCCAAGAAACAGAATTATGTGGTGTTATTGATGAAAATACATTAGAAATAGCAAGTAAAAATACTGATGAATTTCTTAATATGGCAAAAATATATGAATTATATGATCAATTATTTGTATTTCCTAATAAATTAGAATTATATAATGTAATAATTGAAGAAATGGTATATTCATTAACAAATGATAAATTATTTGAGTTATATGTTTTACTAAATACATTAGAAGTTCTTGGAACAACAAAAGGAAAAGTTACATTTGAAAATGCAGGAGTAAGAGCTTTAGCAAAATTCTATAAACAAGTAGAAGAAGATGGAATGGAACATACTACTAATATGGAAATATTCTTCCATGATTTACCTGAAGAACTTAATGCAAAATTCAAACCATTATTAATATATCCATATATTTGTATAAAAATGACAAATTCAGTAACAGCTAAAAACCTTACAAGAATAAGTTATTTATTACTTGAAATTGAACGAATAACTGATAATCAAATTAAATATAAATGTAAAGCTACAGAAGATATAAGAAATATGTTGGTAGTATGGGATCATAGATTATTCAATGATGAAAAATCACATATTAAAGTAGTTGATCATAAAACATTACAAGTTGGATTAAATAAAGCATTTGGTAATATTCTTAAATATCCTAATGTGGATAATTTAGATGTTGTATTAGATTATATACCTTACTTTGAAGAAGAAGGTACAGAATATTATAAATTGATTGATGGAACAAGATTTTATGATGAAGAAGCAGATTTCTTTAAAGATGATTTATTCCAAGAAAATATTTATAAAACCTTTGATTATTTAAGTGATTGGGAAAGTACTGGTTGGAATTATATTAATAATCATGATTTAATTAAAAGGCTTGATTTATTAACATTACAAAAACTCATTTACTTAATATTAGAAAAAGAGAAATTAAGAGAAGGTATACTTGGTAAATTGATGGATGATGGAACTGTTTTAATGATTCTTAAAAGGTTAAAAGAGCTTCGTGAAGTTAATGATAGTGAACTTAAAGATCTTTATTCACCATATAGAAAACTTAAATGTTGTCCTATCCATGATCCTGATTTAAGAAAAGATGATTAATTTCTTTTCTTACTACTTTTATTATTAATATTATTATTTTTAAATCACATGTATTTTTCTTTAAAGTTTAGTATTACTTTTTTTAATTTATATATTTATATATGTATTACAGTATTACTTTTATATCTTATTTTAGCTTATTATTATTACTGTTTATCTATTTAAAGCATTATTTGGTCTTATTTTAACATTACATTTAAATACTATAATTTTCATATTATGATATGTGATTATTCATTTTTAATAAAAAAGTATTACTTAATTTTTGGGTAAAAAAAACTTTTAGATTCAAAGAATAATTTATTTAAATATAAAAGGAGAAGATTTATGCATATACCAGACGGGTTTATTCCAATAGCCCAGTGTTTAATATATTATATAATTGCTATAATATTCATGGCAATTTCATTAAAATGGATGAGAGAAAAGTTAGATGAAAAATATGTAATATTAATGGCTATATTAGCTGCAGGAATTTTTGCTATAATGTCATTTAATTTACCAGTTCCATTTGGATCTAGTGGACATTTATTAGGGGCAGCATTAATAGCAATAATATTTTGTTCACCTTATGCTGCAATTTTAGTTTTAGCATTAGTATTAATAATACAAGCACTATTATTTGGTGATGGTGGAATAACAGTTTTAGGAGCAAATATTTTAAATATGGGTGTAGTTGGTGGTTTTGTAGGATATTATGGATTTATAGGATTAAAAGATAAAATAGGAAAATATTTTGCAATAGGAATATCTTCATGGGCTGCTTGTTTTTTAGCAGCAATAGTTGCTGCAATTGAAATGGCGATTGCTGGAACATTCCCATTAGGGTTAGGATTATTTTATATGGGTGGATACCATGCAATGATAGGTATAATAGAAGCTATTATAACAGTACTTATTATTAAAGGTATTGAATCAGTAAGGCCTGATCTATTATCATTTAATAGGGGAAGTGATTAAATAATGGAGTTAAATAAATTTTATGTAATTGGATTGGCCATAGCATTAGTAATATGTGTTTTATCACCATTTTTAGCATCAGGAAATCCTGATGGATTAGAAGCTTCAGCTGAAGTATTAAATCCTTTTTCATTAGAATCCGAACCTCTTTTATCAGTCATAATGCCTGATTATACATTTGAAGGTATGGAAGATAATCCTTTAGCAGGAGTAGTTTCACTATTAATAGGAGCGGTAGTAACAGTTGCTTTAGCTGGTGGCGTATTTTATATTGTCACAAAAAAATAATATTAAATTATATTTAATATTACTTCCTACTTTTTTTTTAATAGTTATTTTTATTTAGTATAATTGATATAATATAATTAAAAACAGTTATTTTAATTTATTTTTTATAGTAATAAGAGGGATATTTTTTGGTAAGTACTCAAGAATTAGAAATACAAGATGGCACTTCAAATAAAGAAAGTGTATTGCATGACCTTGATGGTAGAATAAAATTGTTGGTTATGGTGGCTATCATTGTATTTGCAGTTGCATCAACAAATACATGGGTATTTATTATTTTAGAACTATATTTGTTATTATTAATTTTAATTTCTAAAATTCCATTAAAAACCGCATTTATGAAAGTCTTGGTTATAATACCTTTTGGATTATCAATAGCTATATTTCAACCATTTATACATCCTGGAACAATATTGTATACTTTACCATTTAATATTCATGTAACAGTAGAAGGATTAGAATTTACAGAACTTTTGATATCTAGATTAATTATAACAGTAACTTCTGTTGTTTTATTTTCTTTTATTACTCCAATGCAAGAAATAGCTGAATCTTTTAGGAAACTAGGTGTTCCTAATGATTTTGCAATGATATTATCTCTGTTTATAAGATTTATATTTTTGTTTTATGATCAGTTAGAAATAATACGTAATGCCCAAACAAGTAGGGGATTTTCATTTACAAATAATACACCTTATAGTTGGAAAATAAAACAAATGGGATATCTTTTTCTAATGATGTTTTTAAGATCATATGAACAAGGTGAAAATGTATTCAATAGTATGCTAAGTAGAGGTTATTCTAAAGACAGTAACTTATATTTAAGAAATGATTCATTGTCAAAAAAAGATTATCTTTATGTAATGGTCTCTTTTTTAGTTATCATAATTCTTGAAATGCTTGTATGGTTTCATGTCTTTTAATATTCTTTTATAAATTCTTTTTTTAATTAAATTTTATTTAATTCATATTTTAGCATAATTTTATTTTTGATTTAACTAGATATTGATTTTTAATACTTTAAATTAAGTATAATAATTACTTTTAATATATTATATTATATGTCATTAATTTAAATATAAGGAATGTAAAAATAATGAAAAAAATAAATATATTTTTAATAGGATTAATCATATTTTGTTTAGCAGTAATTGCTGTTGAAGCATTTCCTCTATTAAATATAAATACTAATTCTTCTTCAGGAACCATGGCGGATTCTGGAAGTTGTTCAGTAGTTGTAGGTGGGGATGTTATGCTTGGTAGAAAAACTGCTGGAGTAATATCTGAAAGTAATCAACCATTTGCTGATATTAATGATATTGTATCAAAATCAGATATTTTTTTATTTAATTTAGAATCTCCATTAACAACATCTTCAGATAATCATAAAAAAGATGTTCCTTTAAAGGGTAATCCTGATTTAGCTAAGTATATAAATGTTAATCAAAATACTGTAGCAGCATTAGCAAATAATCATGCATTTGATTATGGACAACAAGGAATGGATGATACAATTAATACTTTAAATAATTTAGGTATAAAACATACTGGTGCTGGACACAATATAGAAGAAGCAACAGAACCTGTAACTATAAATACTGGAAATAGAACAGTAACAATAATAAATTGTATGGATCAAGAAAATTTTGATGAATATGGTCAAGATCAGATACCTCAAGCAACTAGTAATGGTTCAGGATTTGCACCAGTTGATTTTGATAGAACAAATCAACAAATAAAAGATGCAAAAACAAATTCAGATATAGTAATAGCATACTTACATTATGGAAATGAATATAGTACATCACCTAATGCAAGACAAAAAGAGATATCACATACACTTATAGATCAAGGGGCTGATGTAGTAATTGGTTCTCATCAACATGTAGCACAAGGATTTGAAGTATACAATGATAAACCTATATTTTATGGGTTAGGAAATTTTGTATTTGATCAAAGTAATGTTGCAACACATAGTAGTTTAATGTTGAAATTAGATTTTGTTGATAATCATTGTAAAATAACAATTTATCCATTGACTCTAGTAAATTATTTACCTCAACAAATGGGAGTATCAGATGGAAAATCATTTTTAAATAGTTTAAATCCACAATCAGATCAAGTAAAAATACAAGATGATGGTACTGGGATAATAGAATATAACTTAACAAACAATAAAACAAATTAATGGTGAAATTAATGGTAGAATATGAACTTATAAATTGTATACGTTTAGATGATAGTGTATTACAAGTTGAATTAATACCTGATGATCTTAAAAAACAAATTCTTAATGCAGAAATGGATAGGATAAAAGAAACAATCCCCGTAATTAATGAAGGATTAGATAAAGCATTTAATGAAGATGAAATTATAATAATAATTAAAGAACCTCGAGAACATAAAATTCAAAATTCAAAACAATCTATGTTTCTAGTTAGTGAAACTGGTAAAATTATTGGTGAAGAAGTGTATGATGAAGAAGAACTTGAAGAATTACATAATCGATCAGATGTTTATTTTTTATCTAAAAATTTTGTAACATATAAAAATGTTGGATTAAACAATTCTGAAAAACAATTTTTTAAAATAACAGAAGTAACTTCAGATTTAATTCTTGATCAAGATCTAACTGAATTTGTTGATAGTATTACTGTTGCTGTACCTTCAACTAATAGTGATCATATTATAAAAGAATATTATAATTATAGTCCTGATGAAGAAATAATTACTGCAGTTATTGGTTTTAAACCAAAAATGTGAGATTATTCTTTTTAAAATAATGTATTAATAAAATATTTCTTTTATATTAATACATAAATATAATAATATAAATGATCTTAGTTACTAATATAGTAAAAAAAGAATATATTTATATTTAACTTTTTAAGTTTAGGGTTATATTTGAGTTTTTAATAATTTGAATAAATAAATATAAGTTAACTGTTTATATAAAAAATAATAGTATATTTAAAAAAATAAAACAAAGGTAATAAATATGGAATCAAAAATATTTGTAGATGATCAAAGAGGACAACCAGGAGAAACTATTCAAATAAAAACAAAAATTACAGATGTAAATGAAAAAACAAATTTATCTGGGAAAATAGTTTTTAAATTAAATGATGTGACAGTCGAATCTAGAAAATTTAATGGGGGAAATGTTGTATTTGATTACACTATTCCATCTAATTTTTCTTGTAAAGATTATGAAATTAAAATAATTTATGGTGGGAATAGTGAATATGACCCTGAAGATATTGTAAGAATACTTACTGTTAGAAAACCTGTAATTGAAACAACTGTTCAAAAAACACAAGAATCTGCAGTACGTACTATACAATGGATAAATGTTAATAAAATGTTACCTGCAAGTGTATTGGTTGAAGATAAAGAATTAAGTATAACAAATTATTTGGATCTTTTATTAAGTACTATAACTAGTATAAATGAAGCTAAAACAGATGTGTCTGCATTTGGATATAATTCTCCAGAGTTTTTTTCAGAAGAAATTAAAGAAGGTGAATTATCTAAAAAAGAATATTTGGAATTAGTTGATAAATTAAGGGATGATATGTTTAGAGATGAAAAAGGTCCTGCTTTTATAGAAACTTCTTTAGGTAAATTAGGGTATATGAGTATTATATATAATATGGCATTAATTGTTGCTAATAGTTCTTCAAATTCTCTTTTAAGTGCAATAAATGTTGTACCATGGGTTAATATAACAAATCCTTAGATAACCTCCTTATTTTAATTTTTAATTTTCAATTAATATGATATATTTAAATTTATTATAACTGAAAACAATTAAGTATTTATATTAAGTAACTGCATAGTTTACATATAAAACCAGTAAATTAATAGATAATAATATATCATATTGTAATTTTCAATGAAAAATTTATAAGATATGGTGAATATTATTCATTTTAAAAGATTTATCATAGAAAAATAATAAAATTATCGAAAAAAATTAGTATAATTTATAACTTACAAAAATAAAAAAAGAGGAAATTATATGGCATATAAAATTATTATTCAACCAGCATTAAAAGATAAATTTGATAAATTAGAACATACAAATTATAAAGAATATAAAATGCTAAGTAAAAAATTAGAAGAAATGGCAACTCATGCAACAATACCTTTAAATCATAGAAAGTTATTTAATGAATTTGAAAAGCCATTATTAGGTTATAAATGGATAGAAATAAATGATAAAATACTTATATTCAAATTAGATCAATCAAAAGAAGTAATACATTTGTATGATTACATGCCTCAAAAAGATATATTTAGATTTAAACCATAAATTCATTTTCTTAACTAATTTCATCTCCTTTTTATAGTAAGCCTGTTTATAATATTTTTTTATCATAAAATATCCTTTTTTAAATAGAAATATAACTTGAATTTAATTAATATAATTCTCTATGTTTTTATATGATTAATGATAAAATTAATAAATAAGACAATATAATAAAAAAAATAACAAAATAGAGGATTTAAAAATTGAAAACATTAGCTGATATAACAAGATCAATAATAATACCAACAAATACACCATTGGATTCTTTATTAGGTGGCGGTATTGAAAAAGGATGCATAACTCAATTTTATGGTCCTCCAGGATCAGGTAAAACAAATATTTCCTTACAAATATTATATGAATCAGTAAAACATGGAAAAAAAGCAATTTATATTGATACTGAAGGTGGATTATCTCTTGATAGAGTTCAACAAATAGCGGGTCTTGATTTTAAAAATATTGCTTCAAATATTTATATTGAAGAACCACGAACTTTTGAACAACAAGAAGCAATAATCATTAAAATAGAAGAATTACTAAAAAAAGAAAAAATTGAATTAATTATAATAGATTCAATAGTTGCATTATATCGTTTAGAAGATGAAGATCCAGTACAAGTTAATCGAAGACTTAGTCAACAAATGGCTAAATTATTAACTTTTAGTAGGGATTATGATGTAGCGGTAGTAATAACTAATCAGATATATTCATTATTTGATGATGGTAATGATAATATTGAACCAATTGGTGGTAATATTCTTAAATATTGGAGTAAAGTAATAATTGAAATTGAAAAAATTTCAGATGATCCAATAAGAAATGCAATACTTAAAAGACATAAAAATAAAAGTAATAATCAACAAGTTTCATTTCAAATATCTGATGAGGGCATAATATAGTTAATTAAGATAATATATTTTAATATTAAAATAATTTAGGATGGTGAAAATAATTTATGATATATAAAAAAAAAGAAAAAAAAGTTCCAGAAGGTTATAATGTAAATGATTTTTTTAATCAATTATATACTGATAAAGAACTTATATGGATGGGACAAAATACAAATCACTTAGTAAATGATACTTTAATGAGAGATTCTTTAATTCAAGCTGCTAAAGATAAAGATTATTGTAAATATCCTCCTCCAGAAGGTTTTCCAGAACTTAAACAATTGGTTTTAGATGATTTAGGTCTTAGTTATGAAGAATATGATATACAAATAACTGCTGGTGCAACAGAATCATTATATCTAACTATAAGCACACTTCTTCATCATTTAACAAATACAATTTCATGTGATCCTGGATATTTAATAATAAACAACTTTGCTAATAGATTTGGTCACCATGTAAAAGAAATACCAATTTACAATAAAGAATGCAATTATAAACTTACACCTGAACTTGTAAGAGAAAATATGGATGCTGAAACAAAATTAATTGTATTAATTGATCCATTAAATCCATTAGGAACATCTTATACGGAAGAAGAAATACGTGAATTTGCAGAAATTGCAAAAGAAAATAATATTTACTTATTACATGATATAACTTATCGTGATTTTTCACCAAAACATTTTTTAGCTGCAAAATATGCACCAGAGCATACTGTAACTATTTATAGTTTTTCTAAAATTTTTGGTATGGCTGGATTAAGAATAGGGGCAGTAATAAGTACACATGATATTATAAGAAATATACGTTCTAGTGTAATAAATGATTTAGGTACTAATGTATTATCACAAGTAGCAGGAATTGGGGGATTGAAAAGTAAACCTGGTTGGATTGGAAAAATAAAACGTATAACAAGAACAAATCAAGAGTTAATTAAAGAAGCTGTTGATAAGATAGATGGTGTATTTTTACCAGTGTATCCGTCTAATGCTAATATGATGGTTATTGATATAAGTGATACTGGAATTGAACCTTCAGAGTTGTCTGATTATTTATTAAAAGAAAAAAAGATTTTTATCCGTGAAGGTACATATACTAGTAATCAATTTGGTAAAAAATATGTTAGGGTAAGTTATAGTATTCCAAGAAAAGAAATGGAAATATTTGCAAAAGAATTTGTGGAAGCTATAGAATATTTACGAAAAGAATGATATAAAAAAAAGAATAAAATTCTTAATTTATATTTATTGTTTTACTTTCTTTTTCTATTTTATCAGGATTAACAACTTTTTCTTCTTCTTTTTTAGTTTCTTGCATTTCTTCTATTTCTGATTTGTTTATATTAAGTAAAACATAATCTCCTACTTCAGATATTTCTGTTATGTTTACATTCATAGATACTTTTTTGAAACTTATTTCATTAGGTGTGATTGTTATTGAATTAATTTTTCCTTCTTTAATATCCATGTCAAAATCTTGTATTTTACCTAAATCAAATGCATTTCCGTCTAATACTTTTTTACCTATTAATTTACTCATTTTCATATTAAGTATCTCCATTATTTTTTTTTGTTAATGGTTTAATATTATACAATCATAATATTTAATCTTTCATATTTATTAGATTTAAAAATTATACATATATTGTATATGAACATGTTTTATTAAATATTTTCTATTATTTTTTTTATTTTAAAATATTAATAATTATGTTTAAATTTAGAATTAAATGGAGAGTATATTATTTTATGGAAGAAATGTGTAGATTAATAATTGAAACAGCAATAAATGAAAATCTTCAGACAAAAAAGGATATGGAAAAACTTAAACGTAGAATATGTTCTGAAGAAAAATCATATGGATTTATAAGTAATTCAAAAATATTAAAGTATGTTAAACCAGATGAAATAGATCAATTAAGACCTTTATTAATGAAAAAACCTACACGTACTATTTCTGGAGTTGCTATGGTTGCTGTAATGTGCCATCCTCATGAATGTCCTCATGGTAGGTGTATGTATTGTCCAGAAAGTAGTGTTGCTCCACCAAGTTATACAGGTGAAGAACCAGCAGCATTACGTGCACGTATGTTTAATTATCATCCATATGTTCAAGTTTATAATCGATTACTTCAATTGAGGAATATTGGTCATCCTATAGATAAGATAGAACTTATTATTATGGGTGGAACATTTGCATCAAGAACATTATGTTATCAAGAATGGTTTGTAACCCAATGTTTAAGAGCAATGAATGATTTTAGTGATGATAATCCAGCATTTGTAGATAATAAAGAAAGTGCAAATATAATACCACCAACTAATTTTGAGTATATTCTTGATGTTCAATTGAAAAATCAATATTCAAATATTAAATGTGTTGGAATGACTTTTGAAACACGCCCTGATTTTTCAAAAATTGAAGATGTTAATAGAATGTTAAGTATGGGTGTTACACGGGTAGAATTAGGTGTTCAAACATTATATAATTATAAATATAAACTGGTAGATAGGGGACATAAAATACAAGATGTTATTGAAGCAAATCAAATTCTTCGTGATTCTGGATTAAAAGTTGCTATGCATATGATGCCTGGTTTATTTTCTGATATTGAATCTGATAAGCGAATGTTTAAACGGTTATTTAATGAACCTAATTTTTCTCCAGATATGCTTAAAATATATCCTTGTCTTGTTACTAAAGGATCTAAATTATATGATTTATGGCAAGAAGGAAAATATGAACCTTATACTTCAGAAGATGCTGTTGAATTAATTGTTGAAATTAAGAAGTTTCTTCCTAAATGGGTTCGAACTATGCGTATTCAAAGGGATATTCCTGCGACACTTATTGATGCTGGAGTGAAAAAATCAAATTTAGGTGAGTTAGTATATAATAAGTTACATGAAAATAATATTAATTGTCAATGTATACGTTGTCGTGAAGTTGGCCATAAGCAAAGGTTAGGTATAACTCCTAATATTGATAATATACAACTGCTTAGGACAGATTATAAATCTGTTGGCGGGCATGAAATATTTTTATCAATAGAAGATGTAAAAAATGATATATTAATAGGATTTACTAGATTAAGATTACCATCTGATAAAATACATAGAAAAGAAATAACTCCAAAAACAGCTTTAATAAGGGAATTACATGTTTATGGTCAAATGTTATCTATAGGTAAAAAAGAAGATAGATTATGGCAACATAAAGGTTATGGTGAACAATTAATAAAAGAAGCAGAAAAAATTGCAAAAGAAGAATTTGATAAAAATAAATTATTAATAATAAGTGGTATTGGAGTAAAAAATTATTATCGAAAATTAGGATATCATAGTGATGGTGTTTACATGGGTAAATGGTTACTTTAGTTAATTTTAATATTTTATCAACTAAAATTATGATATTGTTAATACAAAATTTATTAAAATTTATTATAATTATACTATTGTTAATTATATTTTATTTTTTTATAAAATTTGTATAACTAAAATGAATAATCATGATAAATAGATTATATTTTTTACTAAAATAATTAAAATTTACAAATAATAATAGTAATCTTTATGAACTAGTAATTATAAAACATATAAAACATACTACTTTTTAATTGTGAACGTATTAAAAAAAATAGTATAAATACTGTTATAACACTAAAATAAACTTAAAATTAAGAGGTGAAAATTATGTCTGAATTACCAATAGCACCTATAGGAAAAATTTTAAAAAATGCTGGTGCAGAACGAGTTAGTTCCGATGCAAAAATAGAATTAGCAAAAGTTATAGAAGAAGAAGGAGAACATATAGCTAAAAATGCAATAGTATTTGCAAAACATGCTGGTAGAAAAACTGTAAAAGCTAGTGATGTTAAAATGGCATATGATGAATTATAAATTTTTTCCACTTTATATTTTTTTTTTATTTCAATAATACAATATAATTAACCTAAATTACTATAACTTTAAAATTTTTAAAAAAGGAGGTTATTAATGAATAATATAAAAGCTTCTCTGATTTTTCTAATATTTTTTTCTTTATTATTAATTATCAGTAGTGTTTCAGCTATTGAAATTAATGATACATCTGATAAGACAATTAATACAGAATTAGAAAAAG
>JAUNXU010000025.1:0-20887 GCA_030539615.1 Methanobacteriaceae archaeon
TTCCTTAAACTCTTTTATTTCTGTTCTATCAAATAAATAATGATCGAAATATTTTTTAGGATTTTTTATTAAATTACAAATATTATAATTAAATTTCGTGTTTTTATCTATTTTCAATTGATTAAAATCAGGTAAAGTAGCACTCATTATAATAAAATAAGTATTATAATTTTCAGCTAATTCATTTATTAAATAATATAAACTATTCCAATTTTTTAAGGGTAATGATTGAATTTCATCAATTATCACTACAGAATTTGTCAAGGAAGCTAATTTATATTTATTTCTTTTCTTATTTTTAATAATACTATTAAAAAAACTTACAAAGGTTGTACAAACTACAGGGATATCTGCAAAATCATCTTTCATTATATATTTTAACTTTTCTTTATTTGATCCTTCAAGTAGTGTTTCTAATGCTGAATATAATCCCCTAATTTCTCCATTTTCTTCAGATAAATTCAATGAATCTTTTATAATTTCATAATTTTGTTCTATTATATTTATAAAAGGCACAATATAAAAAATTCTATCTATATCTTCACTATTTAATAAGTCTAAAGCTAATCTAATAGAAGTATTAGTTTTTCCAGAACCTGTAGGCATATTTAAAAAAAATACTTTTGATGGATTTTCTGATTTTAAATTATTAACTAAATTTTGAGAAGATTCTAATAACATAGCTTTTCTTAAACTATTAATCTCTGTAATGGATTCAATATTTTTATTAATTTGTATGTTATTATTTTTATTAATTTGTAGATTATTAAAAGTATTATTCATATCTGATAAAAGGGATGGTGTAATCCTATTATTCCATTGATCTAATGGAATTTCATTTGAATTTAAATCATAGTAACTACTTGCTATTACATCAGCAGAAATTAATAAAGAGTATATATATGAATAAAAAAAAGATAACTTTGACAATATATTATTATCAAAGTTATTTAATAAATCAGCAAAATTTTTTTGAATTTTTTGGTATTTATTAAAGTTATATTTTTCAGAGTTTTTAAAAATATATTCAGAAATTATTTTAAAAGTATTATATGTTACATCAGATGAAGGTTTAATACCCCAAACAAAATTTTCTTCTTTTATAATATCTTTTAAATTGCTATGATGTCCATAAATAGCATAAGCAAAAAGTAAAAATACTAAATTATCTTCAATATTTTCTTTAAAAAGATAAGTTATAAATAATAATCCTCCAACTAAGGAATGTTTTAAATCAAATTCTTCAATAAATGAATCTATTTCATATTTTTTTAAGATCTTTAATTGGTTTTCACCATTATTATTTAACTTTTTTGTTTTATTATCTGTATTTAAACGATTAATCTGAAAATTAAATGATAATTTACCCATATCATGATATTGTATAAATGTATTAATTAGCTCTAAGAATTTTTTTTTATCAATACTTATAATTTTTTCATTATAAAAAAAGTCATAATAATTATCAATTATATTACTTTTTTCTAGTACATGAAATATTTTATTAGTTTTTAATATATGTTTATGTAATAATTCATTTTCATGACCATATACTTTAAATTTATCTTCACTTACTTTAAATTCAGAACTATCATAATCATATTTTAAATCATGGATATCCATTTATTTTCACCAATTTTAGATAATTTTAATTCTGTATCATCTATTAATTTTATATAACTAAAATAACAATCATCTTTATTATTATGCATTGAATAAAAAGATATGGGAGAATATGTGAAATCAGTAAAATTTTCCCTTTTTATTGGGAAATCTTTAATAATATATTCATAAAAACTTTCTAATGCAAAAACATCCTCATAATTTTCATAGAATATTATTTTTACTGAAGTTTTGCAATTTAATTCAGTTTCATATACATTTTTATGATTTAAACTTCCATAAATTTGAGGTTCGTCTTTAAAAAATTTTTCAGAATTTTCTTCTGTTAAAATTATCTCATAATTTGGAAAATCGTTTTCATATTTATAATTTAATGGAAATTCATTACGCCCCATATATAAACTATAAACAGTTTCATTATTCTTAATTTTTTTTAAAAATTCTTTTTCTTGTTTTTTTAAAGATTCTGGAAAAGAAATATATAATTTATAATAAGGATTTAATAAAATATCTTGACGAATATTAATTATTTTATTATTAGTTCTATTATTAAAAATGATTCTTTTTGTCTTTAAATCAAATAAAGGTTGTATTGATACTTTAATCTCATAAAGTTCTTCTATTTTATAAACTTTTTTAGTTTTGTCTTCTTTAAAATCATCAAATTCATAACCTAATATAGCAGCTATGATACCTATAATTGATGTTTTAGGGGGTATTAAATATGTTAAAAGACCTCCGCTATTAGAAAATGGTTTACTAAAACTTCCAAAAGCACTCCAAATATCCATCTCAATAATATTTGAATAAATCATAATAATTACCCTAATAAATCAGTATCTTTATAACAATTTACAGTTATATCTTCTGACACATTCAAATTTACTTTAATTTCATCACTATTCGAATAAACATCAATGGATTCAATATATTTGGAATAATTTTTTAGTTTATTATTTAATTTATCAGTATTTAAATCTATTATTTCATTATTTAATTTATGGGTTGATTTATCATTTATACTTATTAAATTTTTTAATTCACCCATATTAATACAAGTAACTTTATTTTCACTAATATTTTTAAATTTTATTAAAATTAAAAGTTTTGAATCTGTTTTTTTACTTGTAGATTTTCTTGAGTTAGTTCCAAACCATAATGATTTTTTAAATAATTCTAAATCATTTTTAAGTAAAAGATCCGGATGAGAATTAGGATTAATTGTTATGTCATAACTTATTATTGCATCATCAACAACAGCTTCAGAACCAAGTGTTGTTTGTTGTCCACTATTAGTAGCAAAAGGTGAACCTATATTAAGTCGTTTGATTTCAGCTTCATTAATATCTATACCATAACTCAATTGTATGGGTCCATATATTTGTTTAGAATTATTTTTAAAACTAAATGTTCCACCAAACATCCTAATATCAGGTGAATTATTTTTTAAATTTTCAAAATCATTTTCAAATAATGATTTAAATACATTATTACTAGTTTGAAATTTAGAATCTCCAATTTTAGCATCATCAACTAATCTAGGATAAAAAAATACAATATTCTTTTTATTTTCTACATCTTCAATAGTTTCATGAATATATTTACGGATATTATATTTAATACATTTATCAGTCGTAAACACTTTACCATCAAAATTCCTTGGAGAATTATCTATAAAATCACCATTAGGGTTACCCATTACAGTTTCAGTTACATAAATACCTTGATAATAATTATTAACAAATTCTTTACTCATTTAAATCAACTCCTCTTTATTTTCACTTGAACTAAGAATATTAGTAGTATAATATCCAGTAAACATTAATAATAAATATTCTTCATAAGAATAATTTTTTTTTTCTGAAAAGACAGAAGACAAATCGTTTTCAAATATTTTAAAAATAATTTTACCTTTTTCATTCATATGTTTTATATAAAAATCATTTTTTTGTAAAATTTCAGTTACAAATAAATTTTTTATATTATTTCTATTAACATTTGAGATAAAATTAGAAAATACCTCATTTTTTTTGTTATTAGCATGTTTAGTATCATCAATTAAACGTACAAATTGCCCTATTAAATAATATTTTAATGTTTTATCGTTATTAATAATTTTTATTATATCATTATCTTTATCTTCAGAATAATCTCTACAAATACATTTTAATTTTTCTAAGTTTGGAGTTTCTAACATAGTTTCACCTAAAAATTCTTTTTTCAACATGAAATAATAATTGAGTCTTTTTAATATATGCATATTATAATAATTAATGTGGTTTTTATTTTTTTCTAACTTTATTAGTATATTTAAGAACATTTCATTAATCATATTTCTATTTATAGCATCTAAATTTAATTCATAAATAAAATCAAAAATATTATGCATATATTTAATAAATATAGTCACAGTTTTTACATCAAATCTTGGCATTAACTTTTTAACATCTTTAGTATAAATTTCATAAAAATGTTCTAACTTAAGATATTTTATTTCTTCTTTAACATCAATAAATAACTCTTTAAATATATATTCTAAATCAAATATTGAATTAATATTATTTAATTTATTATCTTTTTTTTGCTTAAAATAATTTTCATTAAATAAATATATTAAATTATGATCTTCATTATATAATAGTATTTTTTCTTTTTTTTCAGTTTTAAAAGTAGCTAAAAATGCCCTATAATTTTCTACATATTTTTTAATATCATACTTATCACCCTTTGAGTTTTTTTCATAAAGTACTAAATCATAATTAAGTTTATTACTATTATTTTCTAAAATCTCATTAAGTTTGATAAAAGTATTTTCATCAGTATTACTAGCTTTTAAAAACTCTTTAAAATCATTTTTATTATTCTTTAATTTAGGAATAACCATAATATTTGGTAAAAATATTTTTTTAAGTTTATCTTCAGCGAATAGTAAATATGCGTTGCATGTTTTACATAGTTTTAATTTGGATTTTTTAATTTCAGATTTATATTCAAAAAAATATGTTGGTTCAGTAGCAGTATAACAACTAATAAATGGATAAGTTATACATTTTTTAGTACAAAAAGGACATTTACTTTCTCCATAATCTTTTATCTTTTTATTTCTCTTTTTTGAAAAAATAGAATAATAAACTAAAATATCATTAATTAAATCAAAATCTGAATTAAAAACACATGTTAAATAAAATGAAGGGTTTTCATTTAATTGGAGTTGTTCTGATTTATATTTAATTATCTTTTCAATAATAGAATCGATATTGGTATTAATAAATTCATAATAATCAATAATTAGTGATTTGGTTTTTTCAGTTAAATATTTTTTGAAAAAAGATTTATAATAAATATACTTTTCATTATTTAAATCAGGAATCATTTCTAGGAAATTCTTTTCTGGATCTTTATAAATCTTAGAAATATGTTCAATAAATTCATTATTGTTATTATTATTATTTAAAGATTGTTTGACTTTATTTTTGAAATTTTTAATTTCTTTTTTTTTATATTTTCCATTTTTATTTATGAAGTCATTATCAAGTTTAATAAAAAAAGGAGATAATCCTAATAAACCTCCTTTAATAGGGATTATAACTCTTTGATCAGTTGAAATATATAATTCATTATTAAAAATAGAGTTTACATCATAATTTAATGTAATTTCATTTTTTTTACATAGGCTACCTAATTCAAATTTTGAATTATTAAATGATATTGGAAATATTACATCTGTTTCTTTAACATCTTTAGCAAAATCATCGTTATTAGTAGTGTATAAATATTTACCAAATTCAATTAAATCACTAGTTGTCAATAAAATCAAATCCTCCTCAAATTTTATAAAAATTCTATTTATATTTTAATATTATTAAATATTCTACTATTATTAAAATTTATTTTCTTATATTATTTTAATCTAACTTAACTTCTATTTAATTTTACTACTATAACTGAGTATATAATCATATTGCTGATATTAATAATCAATATTATAATTCTATTTTATTGTTTTAAGTAATTTATTCTAACTGGTTGTAAAACAGTATTTTTTTAAATAATTTAAATTAATTAAATACATCAAGCATTCCGAATCCCATACTATTTTTCTCACCAATTCCTGCATCATAAGCAAATTTTATTAATTTAGGATCACCTTCTAGTATTAAATCCATCATATATGCTCTTTGATAAATATAGTTATTATCTTTTTTTATACCAATACGTTTCCTTTTCACATTACGCATATCTGAAGAAATAAATATTTTATCCGTTATGTTTGAATTATTAAAACTATTGAATTTTTTAACTAAATTTTTTTCTAAACCTTTAAAAAAATCAGGAGATGGTGATAGATCCCATATTTTTAATTTACCGTTGATTTCTTTTTTTGTCCGGACAATGATTGGTGAAATAGTATTGAATTTCATTTTGTTATTGATTTTGATTTCAGGAATTAATTCTATTTTTTCAACAAATAAAATATGATTACCAAAGTTAATTTTTAAATCATTTAAATATCCATTTACCATACTTTTAATTAAATAATCATTTGATGATGAAATATAAAAGTTAATAACACCATTTTTTGAAATGATACCAGTTTTAGTTATCTTTTTAAAGGGGACATTTATCTGAGAAAATGTAAAAAATTTAAAAGATGTTGAAGAATGTAATTTTTGACTTAAGTTTAAATCATCAATTTTTTTATAAATAATTGCTGACAACCAATGATTATAATTGAAAGGAATTTTTAAATAGTTTGTTTTTGATTTTAATGTAATTTTTAGTCTCATATTATTGCCTCAATTATACATTTTTTTATATATATATATATCTATTTTGGATAAATCAAGTATTTATATTTAATTATAATGGATATAAAACTTTAATAATAAGCATACAATGATGTAAATAAAGATAAATAACTGAATAAATCTAAATCTAGTGATAACTATTCAAACGTTGATCTATGTCTAAAAATAAAGTTTTAATTGAAACGAACAATAAAAAATAAGTTAAATAAAAAAATAAACGAAAATAAATTTAGTTTTAGAGAAATGGCTATGAAAAAAGAAAAATAAATCTAAAAAAATCAGAATTAATATTTTAAATATAAAATAACTCTATGAATAACTAAAAGTTAAACCATATAAATAAAAGACAAAACATATGATAGAAAAAAATATAAACTATAACTAAGAAAAAATATACTGTTAAAATAAAAATCAGGGAGAAAAAGTCCCTCCAAAAAATCAGACCATAGTGGAATTGAAATGTTTAATAGGGCAATTAAGGATAAATATATCCTATGCAAAAAATCAGACCATAGTGGAATTGAAATGAGAATGCTTTACATACTAATGTTGAAGTAAGATATGCAAAAAATCAGACCATAGTGGAATTGAAATGTTTCCATACTATTAAGTCTATTTTAAAGAAAAAACCAAAAAATCAGACCATAGTGGAATTGAAATCTATATGGTTTCCATGTTATCTTTCCACTATATGGTCAAAAAATCAGACCATAGTGGAATTGAAATAGTAATAATCTTTGTTTCCATGGCCGGTAATAAGATCAAAAAATCAGACCATAGTGGAATTGAAATTTTACTAAATCTGTAAATGATAATATATAATTATAACAAAAAATCAGACCATAGTGGAATTGAAATTTAGTAAATCCCAATCCCAATCCACCAACATTAAAGCAAAAAATCAGACCATAGTGGAATTGAAATGTTTGAGCATATAATGCTCTATTCCTTTTTAATTTTTCAAAAAATCAGACCATAGTGGAATTGAAATAGATGTACCAAACCGTGAAAAGTTATTTCCATTTCTCAAAAAATCAGACCATAGTGGAATTGAAATCCATTACAAACACTCTTATACAATCCAAGCCACTTCCAAAAAATCAGACCATAGTGGAATTGAAATACAGACTGATTTATAACCAACTAAAATAATAAAGCAAAAAATCAGACCATAGTGGAATTGAAATTTACTTGTTCCTGAAACAGTGAGGGTACAAAGATCCAAAAAATCAGACCATAGTGGAATTGAAATCAGGTGAAGATGAAGAATTATCCACAGAAGAAAAAGCAAAAAATCAGACCATAGTGGAATTGAAATTAGTATGATTGGGTTGCTTCATACTCTCTTTTTAGGCAAAAAATCAGACCATAGTGGAATTGAAATACAGTTACTATTTGCCCATTAGTCATATAGTATCCTGCAAAAAATCAGACCATAGTGGAATTGAAATTATCATATCTGATTGACTTACACATCGGTCATAACACAAAAAATCAGACCATAGTGGAATTGAAATACGGTTCAGAATGTGGATTATCTTGGAAGAGTAAGTCAAAAAATCAGACCATAGTGGAATTGAAATTCACATACCTCCCATTATTAGAGGAGAATTGATAAACAAAAAATCAGACCATAGTGGAATTGAAATAAAAAAAGAATACTGATTAAAAATGACATTAAAACTCAAAAAATCAGACCATAGTGGAATTGAAATAAAACTATATACTGGGACTAATATTCTACAAATACACAAAAAATCAGACCATAGTGGAATTGAAATTTACTCAAACAAACATACCCTGAACTACCATCAGACCCAAAAAATCAGACCATAGTGGAATTGAAATGGACTAGACACAATAAAAAAGACCCGACCACTAAAACAAAAAATCAGACCATAGTGGAATTGAAATTAGTAATAGTAGCATGCGGAAATGGATTATTATAAACAAAAAATCAGACCATAGTGGAATTGAAATGGAAGTTCTATACCCCATTTTTTATCATAGACTTTCCAAAAAATCAGACCATAGTGGAATTGAAATCTCCTTATTATTTTATAATGCATCTGCTATCCTATTCAAAAAATCAGACCATAGTGGAATTGAAATTACGGATACTAAAAGAAGAACCAATACTAGAAAATCCAAAAAATCAGACCATAGTGGAATTGAAATTCAAGATGATCTCCATAGATATTTGTAATTACAATATCAAAAAATCAGACCATAGTGGAATTGAAATAATATACCTTCTAATACTGTATTGTTTGTTAGTTGTCAAAAAATCAGACCATAGTGGAATTGAAATTTAGGTATATCCCCACATAAATTTTTTAGTTTTTTTCAAAAAATCAGACCATAGTGGAATTGAAATTCTCCTATTTTTATGTTTAAATCTTGTCTTTTTAACCAAAAAATCAGACCATAGTGGAATTGAAATAACCATTATTCTCTCTCTTTTTTTCATACAGTTTTTCAAAAAATCAGACCATAGTGGAATTGAAATAATACTTTTGTTATTATATTTGCATCTTTGTTTCCACAAAAAATCAGACCATAGTGGAATTGAAATAATGTTGGATATTGTTGAATGTGATAAGATAGATTCCAAAAAATCAGACCATAGTGGAATTGAAATACAGTTATATCCCCATCACTTTTGCAGTTTTTTACTCAAAAAATCAGACCATAGTGGAATTGAAATACAGTATAACCTGTTGTGAAGGTTGGTTCTTTTGTCCAAAAAATCAGACCATAGTGGAATTGAAATAGGTTTGGTATATTAGTTATTGTTTGGTAGTCGTTGCCAAAAAATCAGGCCATAGTGGAATTGAAATCCAGTTCGTGAAACATTAACAACCTTATACAATTCACAAAAAATCAGACCATAGTGGAATTGAAGTATTAGTCGTGAAAAAAAGATTGCATTTACAAAATCATAAAAATCAGACTATATTAGGATTGAAATTTCATATTCTGAACAAGAATATCATTAACATATAATATAAAAATTAGACTATGGTGGAATTAAAATAATTTAAGATTTTATTTTATTTTTTATTTTATTATTCCAAATTCTAACTTATTTTTTTTGCCTAGTCCTGTATTATATACAAATTTTATGAGGTAAATATCTCCTTTGAGTCTTATATTCACCATATATGCTTTTTAATGTAGTTTTTCATTGTTTTGGGTTATGGTTATTCTTTTTTCGTTTCACATTTTTCAGATTTGATTATATTTTTATTTCTTTTTGTAAAATTGATTATATTTTTCGTTCATTTTTTTTTCTTTTTTTTTAAAAAGTGGGGGTGGTGAGGTTTTTTTTTATTGGTCTATGGTGATTGCTTTCATTGCACATGTGGTTGTGCAAAATCCACATCCTATGCATTTTTCTGAGTCTACTTGTATTGTCCATGTTTCATCTAGTGATATTGCTTTTACAGGGCATACTGATATGCATTCTCCGCAGTCTATGCAGTTGTCGTTTTTTTGTACTACTTTTTTTATTATTTTGGTTGTTATTTGTTCGTTTTCTAGGTATTTTATGCTTTCTTTTAGGTCTTTTCCTTTTATTTCTACTAGCATTGTTCCGTGTGCTGGGTTTATGTCTGCTTTTAGTATGTTGAATGTTATGTCGTGTTTTTTTATTAGTGTTGATATTATTTCTTTGTGTATTATTTTTGGTGAGAATGTTAGTCTTACTTTTATTTTTTCCATCTTTTTTTCCTCCTATTTTTTGTTGGAGTATGTTCTTGATATGTCTTCTACTGTTATTAGTCCTTTTATTTGTTTTGTTTTGTTTATTATTGGTATTGCTGATATGTTGTGTTTGCTTAGTCTTCTTGCTACTGTGTCTATTGGTTCGTCTTCGTAGGCTGTTATTACTTTTTTGGTCATTATTTTTTCTGGGTTTGTTGTGTTGTTTGTTAGTGCTTTTGTTATGTCCCATGATGTTATTATTCCTAGTATTTTTTTGTCTTTTGTTGTTACAGGTACGTGGTTTATATTGTTTTTTATTAGTTTTTCTGCTATTGTTTTTATGTTTTCATTTAGTGTTACTGTTTTTGTTGGTGTTGTAGGTAGTATGTCCTTTATTTTTTTGGTTTGTTTCATTTTTAGTGGTTTTTGTATGCATCCTTTGTGTTTTAGTCTTCTTGTTGGTGTGTTTATTGTGAATGTTTGTTTTTCTATTCTGTTTTTTAGTTCTTCTGCTATTTCTATTGATTTTTTGTATGATGACATTGGGGATGTTGGTATTTCTTCTCCATTTAGTTCTATTTTTCCTGATCTTAGTTCTTTGTAGTTTGTTTGTTTTATTGTTGGTCTGTTTAGTTTTGGTATTCCATAGTCTACTATGTTACATTTTATGTCTTCTTCTTTTATTGAGGTGTATCTTGCCATGTCTTCGTTTAGTATTGGTATTGGTATTCCTATTGCTACATATAGTGTTGATCCGTAATCTGGCATTGCTGCTGCTTTTATGTATTCTGGTTGCATTTCTTTCATGTTTCCTGTTACCATGATTGTTCCTGCATTACTTATTGGCACGTCTTTGTATCTTTCTGTTTCTGTGACGTGTTGTGTTCCTTCGGATATTATTTGTCCTTGTGCTCCACATAAAAATATGTTTGTTCCGGGTCCTATTGTTTCAAAGTATGGGTCGTTTAGTAATGGACTTAGTGCTCCTGCACTTGAGTAGGTTATATTTCCATGGTTTGGTAGTAGTGTTCCCATGTATGTTTTTATGGTTTCATTTCTGCTGTTTGTTGCTGCTGCATAGTTTTGGTAGCAGTTTCTTGGGTTTAGCATTATTGCTTGGTTTAGGTCATCTATTGTTATTGTTGTTTTCATCTTTTTTAGTGGGTAGCAGTCGGTTGTGTATGATTCTGTTTTTAGTTTTATTTCTTTCTTGTTTATTAGGTCTTCTATTACGTGTGCTCCACCATAGTTTTCTTTTATATATGGGTCATTATTGATTTGTCCTGCTCCTATATATGCATCTACTGCTGCTAGTCCTGAATATGCTTCTACTCCATTTAGTATGGTTTTATTCATTTTTATTGGGGGGTCAGTATGTCCAAAGTTTAGTATAGCTCCTGATGAACACATTGCTCCAAATGTTCCTGTTGTTACTATGTCTACTTCTTTAGCTGCTTGTTTGGTTCCTATTTCATCCACTAGATCAGTCATTTCAAGTGCTGTTATTATTGTTGCATCTTGACTGTCTATTTTTTGATTTATTTCTTCTATTGTTTTCATTATCCGTTTATCCTTTATTTTTTTTTAAAGTGGAATTATATTTTATTATTATCTATTTATATTATATGGATGTTTTTTATTATAAAATTTTATTTACTTTGTTAATATATATTTATATATAAGATTATTTTTTTCAAGCTCATTATTTTATTAATAGAATATACTTAAGGAGGATTATATTTATGTTGAATATTGATAAAGATAAAATTAGTAATGTTTTAAAAAAGTTAGAAGATAAGGTTGATTATGCTGATATTAGGGTAGGTAGTTCTGAAAGTAAAAGTATAGTATTAAAGGATGGTAAGATTGATAAGATTAATTCTGGAACAGATTTTGCTTTAAGTCTTCGTGTTTTACAAAATAATGCATGGGGTTCTGCTTTTACTAGTGATATGGATAATCTTGATGGTATATGTGAGGATGCTTTAAAGTTATCTAGTAAATTAACAAGTAATGTTGTATTAAGTGATCCTGTTGTTAATGAAGATCATGTTAAATCTAATGCTAAAATTAAATTAAGTGATGTGTCAGTTGATGAAAAAATGGATTTAATGATTGATGCTAATCATGCTTGTGAATCTGATGGAATTGTAAGTACTAATATTAATTATTCTGAATCTGAAAATACTACTTTATTTATGAGTAGTGAAGGATCAGATATTACTGTTGATAATAGTAGGGTTGCAATGGCTATGAATGCTGTAGCAACAAATGGAGAACTTATGCAAATGGGATATAAAAGTCTTGGGGGGGCAAAAGGTTTTGAAGTTTTAAAAAATGCTGATATTGAATCATTTGGTCGTGAAGTTGGAAGTAAAGCTCTTAGATTATTAAAAGCTGAAACTCCACCTTCTGGTGATTTTCCTGTAATTTTAGATCCTGAATTAGCTGGTGTATTTATTCATGAAGCATTAGGACATGCTTCTGAAGCTGATCTTATATTACAAAATGATTCTATATTAAAAGATAAACTTAATACTAAAATTGGTTCAGAATTAGTAACTGTTATTGATGATGCTAGTTTAAAAGATGGTTTTGGTTATTATCCTTATGATGTAGAAGGTGTAAAAACTAGTGAAAATATACTTGTAAAAGATGGAATAATGAATTCTGTTATGAGTTCTCGTGAAACTGCAGGAGCACTTAATAGACAATCAAGTGGAAATGCTAGATCAAGTATAGGAGATAAACCTATTGTAAGAATGAGTAATACTTATATAAAACCAGGAGATTTCACATTTGATGAATTAATTAGTGATATGAATGATGGAATTTATCTTAAAGGTTCTCGTGGAGGACAAGTTGATACAGGTAAAGGTTTATTCCAATTTAATGCAATTGAATCATATATTATAAAAAATGGTGAACTTGTAAAAGAATTACGTGATGTTTCATTATCAGGAAGTACTCTTGATATTCTAAATAATGTTACAGGTGTAGGTTCTACATTTAAACTAAATATTGGTTTTTGTGGAAAAGATGGACAAACTGCTCCAGTAGGAGATGGAGGATCATTTGTTCGTGTAAGTAAAGCTACTGTAGGTGGTGCTAATTAAATGATTGAAAATTTTTTAAATGAAGATGAAGAAAAACAATTATTAAAAATATGTCGTGAAAAATTAGAACATTCTGTACAATATTCTGATTATGTACCACGAAATATTCCAGAAAAATTCTTTACAGAATATGGTGTTTTTGTAACACTTTATAAAAATAATCAATTAAGAGGATGTATAGGGTATGCTAATCCAACGTTTTCTCTTATTGATGCATTATTACATGTTACAGAAGCTTCAGCATTACAAGATCCTAGATTTCCACCAGTATCTTTAGTTGAATTAGAGGATATACGAATTGAAATAAGTATTTTAACACCACCTATTGAAATTAAAGTTGATGATTTTAATGATTATCATAAAAATATTAAATTAGGTGTGGATGGATTAAAAATAGATTATAATGGATGTAGTGGACTATTTCTTCCACAAGTTCCAATAGAACAAGATTGGACAATAGACTCATATTTAGATAATCTTTGTCTAAAAGCAAATCTTCCAAAAGACGCATGGCAAAAATCAGATGTTAAAATATATAAATTTCAAACAATAATAATACAAGAATAATTATAATTACAATAAAAAACAAATATAATATAATAAAATAAAAAGGGATTTTCAATGATAATACCAAATATACCAACAAATGAAGAAGTAATAGATAAAGGATTTAACAGAGCAAGTAAAGCAGCATCCAAAGTAAGAAGCAGTAAATTACATCGTAGAGTAAAAGGACGAAGAATAGAAGAAGTAAGAGTACAAACAGCATGTGATACAATAATAAGCACATTTAAAACAATATTAGATAATACTCCAGAAATAGAAGAATTAGATGAATTCTACCAGGATTATATAGATATAACTGTTGGAGTAGATCAACTAAAACATTCACTAGGAGCATTAAACTGGGCATCAGGAATATTAAAACAGATAGAAGCACAATACACAGGACAAATTAGAAGATCAGACTCAGTAAAATCAATAAATATAAGAAAATCAGCATTTGGAAGAATAGCATCAGTAGTAAATAAAATAGAAGATGAATTAGATTTCCTTGATTATGCAAAAAGAACATTAAAAAATATGCCAACAATAGACTTTGAAGCAAATTGTATTGTAATAGCAGGATTTCCAAATGTGGGAAAATCAACACTACTACAAAGTATAACAACAGCAGAACCAAAAGTAGCAAATTATCCATTTACCACAAAAGGAATACAAATAGGACACTACGAAGAACACTGGAAAAAATATCAAATAATAGATACACCAGGACTACTAGATAGATCAATAAATGATATGAATGAAATAGAATTAAATGCAATAGCAGCACTAGAACATCTAGCAGACATAATATTATACATATTTGATCCATCAGAAACATCAGGATTTTTACTAGAAAATCAATACATACTATACTCAGAAATTAAAAAAGTATTCCAAACACCAATGATCTGCTTATTTAATAAAACAGATCTTTTAGATGATGATACAAGAATACAAGAATACATAGAAAAAATAGAAGATCCAATAATAAAAACCAGTATCCAAAATCCAGAACAAATCGAAAAAATAAAAGAATTCATAAGAAACGTAGATACACATAAACAAACATTAGAATTTACAACTACAAACTAAATTAAGAATTACTTACTTTTTTTTATTATTTTTTAAAAAATAAAAACTATTTATAATTATATTTCAAACTAATATATACTATTTTTGTATAAAATATACATAATAACCTAAAAATAAAATAAAATCAAATCATATCCCAAATAACTCTTTAAAATAAACATTATTTCTTAAAATTAACTATCATTTTAAATACTTCTTAATCAAAAACTAGAAATAAAGAAGAATAAATTAAACTTATTTTCTTAAAATTTAAATTCTAAAAAATTAATAAAAAAAGGAGGGAAAGTATGTTTAATAAAAAAATAAGATTATTCATACTATTAGGAACAATACTATTTATAATAATAAGTTTAACAACAGTAACAGCAAATAACACCAATACAAACACAATACAAGATAATACTATAGATACAAACACAATACAAGATACTAATAAGCTAGATGTAAATCAAAAAGAAAAAACAACTACTAAAACACTACAAATATCAAATAAAAAAACTGCACAAGTAACTAGTTGGAATGATATATTAACAAAGTATGATAATAATGAAACCGAAGTAGAATTAAGTAATAATTTTAGTGCTGATTCAAATAGTTTATATAACAAATGGAAGATCATTTACAAGTAATGGAAAGGGAAATACAATAACAATAAACTCACAAAATGTTAAAATAGAATCTAATGGTGAATTAACACTAAAAAACATAACATTTAAAAGTAATAATCAAATAAATGGAAGTTTCATAACAAATAATCAAAAATCTATACTATCAATAGAAGAAACAACAATAAACAATATGGAAGTAACTGGTAATGGAATAATATATAATGAAGGTGAATTAAAAATAACTAATTCAACATTATCAAATAATAAAGCTAATAATGGTGGTGCAATATATGGGTCAGGTAATATAATAAACTGTACCTTAACAAATAATACTGCAAAAGAAGGTGGTGCAATATTTGGTGGAAACAATAATATAATAAATTCTAATTTTACAAATAATAATGCAACAATGCTTGGTGGAGCTATCAATGGTGGGAATAATAATATAACTGGTTCTACTTTTGTAAATAATACTGTAACAGATAGTGGTGGTGCAATATGGATAACTGAGGGAATAATTGTTAATCAGTCTGTATTTGTAAATAATAATGCTACAAATAGTAAAGAAATATTTGTTAAAGATATGGTTCCAAGTAACATTTCTTTAGATGGTAATTGGTGGGGAAATAATGATCCTGAGTGGAATATTTTATTAAGTGGTACTGATTATCCTAATAATCATGTTGTAATGAATTTTACAAATGTTACAAATTATAGAAATGGTAATATTTCTTTGGTTGTGTCTTTAAATACTTTAGATGATACTGATAGTGTTGTATCTACTTTACCTTTAAGACAAGCGCTATTTTCTAGTACGGGTGGTGGTAGTTTTACTAATAATGGAACTTATTTTACAGGTAATATGAGTAGTGTTTATTTAGGTAATGCTGGAATGTTATATGCTTATATTGATGATCAAATATTAAATTTAACATTAAAAGTTGTTGATAATAGTTTTACTGCATTAGAAACATTAATTAATACTAGTAATGGGACAGTTACATTAACTAGAGACTATGTCAGAGCAGATAATGAAATTGATTATATAAATGGTATCATTATTAATAAAAATATCACAATAAATGGTAATAAACATATAATTAATGGAACATCACCTAATAAAACAAACATAGGGAGAATATTTCAAATAGAAAATAATATTAGTTTAACTTTAAATAATATAACACTTACTGGTGGAAATTATACTGGTGATGGTGGAGCCATAGAAAATAAAGGAAGACTAACCATAAATAATACAATATTAATGCAAAACTATGCAACAGGTTATGGTGGGGCAATACATGGAAACAATGTTAATATAATAAATACTACTTTCATAAATAATTCAGTTAAAGCATGGGGTGGAGCTCTAAGTGGAGTTAATAATACTATAACAGATTCTAATTTCATAAATAATAGTGCTGTTGATGGTGGTGGATCTATATTGGGGAATAAAAATTTTATAGTTAGTTCTAATTTTACAAACAATATTGCAGAATATGGTGGTGCAATATGGATAATTGAAGGTGATATATCAGGTTCTAATTTCATTAATAATAATGCAACAGAAGGTGGTGTAATATCTAGTAGAAATAGTAATATAACAGATTCTATGTTCATAGATAATACTGCAGAATATGGTGGTGTAATATTTGGG
This sequence comes from Methanobacteriaceae archaeon, assembly GCA_030539615.1. GTDB lineage: Archaea > Methanobacteriota > Methanobacteria > Methanobacteriales > Methanobacteriaceae > Methanosphaera. Next base: position 17,156 of record JAUNXU010000025.1, read on the forward strand.
AAATTTAATAATATATTATATTCTACTTTTATAAATAATACTGCAGTAGAATCTGGTGGGGCTATAAATGGTGGATTAAATAATATATCAAGTTCTATTTTTGTAGATAATACTGCAAAAGAAGTTGGTGGTGCAATAAATGGATCTAATAATAAAATAATTGGTTCTAATTTCATAAATAATACTGCAGTAAATGGTGGTGCAATATACAATGATGGTGGAACAATAACAATACAAAATAGTGCACTAACACAAAACAAAGCAGATAATGGTGGGGCAGTATATAGTCTTAGTAAATTAATTATCAATAATTCAATAATAGTAAACAATAATAATTCAACTAGTGGTGTTGATATATTTATTTATTATAATTATTCAGACAGTATTTCTTTAAATAATAACTGGTGGGGTATTAATAATCTAAATTGGAGTAATATATTAAATATTGCATATACACCAGATAATCATATTATAATGACTTTTACAAATAGTTCAATACCTGAAAACAATACTTTAAATTTAACAGTATCATTAAACACATTAAATGATACAAAAACTTATATAAAAGGATTACCTGAAAGATTTGTAACATTTAGTAGTATGGATCCTAATGGAACATTCACTAATAACAATACTTACTTTATAGAAATAGTAAACAGTATATTTACAGGAGATTATAATACTACTTTAAAAGCTTATATTGATAATGAAGAATTAACATTAAATTTAAAGAAAAACACTAAATTATCATTAGATATTCAACCATTAATAATATCTCCGACAAGAACAGTAAAAGTCACACCAAACTTAATACCAGCAGATGCTACAGGAAACATAGACTATTATATAGATAATACTTATTATAAAACAGGAAATACTAAAGAAACCATATCAATAACAGGATTAACAATAGGAAAACATAATATAACAGGAATCTATTTAGGAGACAATAAATATATAACAAGTAGTACAACCACCTATTTTTCTGTAGAATCAGATGTGACATTCACGGTTGATGTTGTAACCCAACCATTTTATATTGGAGACAATATAACAGTAGTTCCATATTTACCTGTTAATGCTACAGGTTCAATTACATATATATTAAATGGAAAAATAATAACAATAACAGATAAAATACATGAAAATAAGACAATAAATGAATTACCACTAGGAGAACACATATTAATAGCATCTTACAGTGGTGATACACAATATGTAGAATCAGTAGTAACAACTAATTTCACAATAAACAAAATATCAACAACTATCCTAATAGATCCAATAACAGCACAACCAGGAGATACAATACAAATAATAGCAAATATAACCAACATACGAAACAAAGAAGTAACAGGATTTGTAGCATTTAAATTAAATGGACATACCATAGGAAAACAGAATATAACAAATGGGAAAGCAATCTTAGAATATAAGATACCTAATAATTACAGTGCAAAAAACTATACAATAACAGTAGTATATGGAAAAACGGATAAATTCCAATCATCAACAACAAATACAACACTAACAATACTAAAAAAAGAAACAATTACTAAAGTACAAGATATACAAACATATAAAAATACAACCACACAATTAACAGCAACAATAACAGACACACAAGGAAATAATATAACTGGTGGATTTGTAAAATTTAAATTAAATGAAAAAACATTACCTGGACAAGTATCTGTAATAAAAGGAGTTGCAATTTATAATTATACAATACCAAAAGATTACTCCTCTAAAAATTATACAATAACAGCAGTTTATACAGGAACCAATAACTATGATCAATCAAGAGCAAATGGAACATTAACAATATTAAAAACAAAAGCAATCATAGAAACAACACCAATAACATGTCATGCTGGAGAAACAATTAATATAAAAACAAATATCACAGATATTAATGGAAATAAACTAAATACTGGAGAAATAATATATAAATTAAATGGTAAAACATTAAAAGACTCTAATCAAAATACGATAAAAACAAAAGTAATAAATGGACAAACAACACAAGAATATAAGATACCAGATAATTATAGTGCAAAAGAATATAAACTAACAATAGTATATTCTGATAAAAATCATGAAAGAACACAACAAGATACAACATTAACCATAGAAAAAGAAGTATTAACAAACATCTAATTATATGATGGAAAGAAAAAATAAAATCTTTTCCATCAAAAAATTATTTATTTTATTATTAAAGTTCCATTATTTTTTCCACTATTTAATTGTGAAGATCCACTAAAAACAACAGATAAAACATAACTTTTAGGATTTAAATTTGTTGGAATCGTATAATTATAATTTACTGATCCATTAATAACTTTTATAGTATTTGTTATAGTTTTTCCATTTAATTTAAATACAACATTTCCAGAATTAACATTAGAATCTGTTATACTATTTTTTATAGTAGCTTTTAAATTTACTGTTTGACCAACTTTTCCTGTTATTGTGGGAATTATTATATTACTATCTTGTTTTGCTATAGTTAATATTGAATTTTCTGAAGATCCTCTATTGAATTTATTATTTTCAAGATAATATGCTGTTATATTATAATTTTTAGCTGTAAAATTTTTTGGTATAATATAATTATAAGATGCTATCCCATTTGTTATATTTACTAAGCCCATAGTTTTCCCATTTATCTTAAATACAACAGTTCCTTTCACTATTAATCTACCTAAAATATTATCAACAACTGTTGCTGAAAATGTTACTTTATCTCCTGGTAAATTAGTTGTTTGTTGAGGATTAAGTAAAACTGTTACAAAATCTTTATGTAATGTTAATATTCCATTTCCATATGATTGGGTATAATTATTTATTCCTGAATAATGAGCTGTTATTGTATAATTTTTAGTAGACCATAAAGAGGGTATCATAAATTTAAAACTAAAACTACCATTTATTATATCTGCATTTCCAATTGTCTTTCCATTAATTTTAATATATACTCTTCCACCATCGATTAAAGTTTTATTTGATGTTACTGTACCGGTTATTTTTATTATGGATTCAACTGATGAATTGATATTATTAACAGTGGTAATAGTATTTGGTTCTATAGTTTCTAAAATTAATATTTGATTATCTACAGTTATAGTTCCATTTTCTTTATCATTGAATATTGTTTTAAACTTATTATTTTTCATAATTCCGTTTTGTGGTGTAAAATTTCTTGTTGTTGTTACTATCCTAAGTGGTATTGATTGATTAAGATCTGTTATAATTCCCTTGTTTTTACTTACAAATGATACACAAATAACATTACTAGTGTTTGTTTCTACTGTATTTAGATTTGATACTAATACTACAGTACTTGTTGTATTAATATTAATATTATTATTAGTTTCATTTCCACTATTTGAACCCCACCAATTATTATTAGCATTTACAAATGTATTATTATCAGTATTAATAGTTCCATTAATGATACTATTATAATTAATATTAATTGTAGAATTAGAATTAAAATTATCAGAAATAAATGTTCCAATGTTAATCTTATTAAATATATTTTCATTTAAATTTATTCTAGTATCAGTATTATTAATATTAGTTATATTAATAGAAATTACACTTTCATTAGAATTTTTACTAATAAATAAAGAATTAGTCATATTTACATAACAAATATATTTACCCTCATCTTGTTGAGTATATTTAATTTCAAGTATTGATTTAACATTATTATTTATAAATAAA
>JAUNXU010000025.1:20897-22334 GCA_030539615.1 Methanobacteriaceae archaeon
AAACTATTTTTAATATAAAATTCTTTGTCGCAATATTCATTACATAATACTGAACCATTTTCTAAAGAAGTATTATTCTCAAAAATACAATTAGTAATAGTTGCACCATTAGCTTCAATAACATCATTAGTAGCAGTATTGTTTGTAAAAATACAATTATTTAATACCATTTTTTCATTTAGATAAACAGAATATTGAATTATAGTATTTGCACCCTTTCCTGAATTATTATTAAATATTGAATTATTTACTTTAAGATTACCACCACAATATATACTTCCACCTTCAACTTCTAATAATTTATCAGAATCAGAATTAGGACTTCCATTTACATAATTATTTTCAAAAATACTATTATCAATAGTTGAATTATCTTCACCAAATACTGCCCTACCTCTTGCAATAACTTTATTTTCTGGCTTAGGATGGGTATAATTAAAAGAATATGCATAATTACTTTTAAAAATACTATTATTCACAGTCAATAAATTCATAGCATAAACAGCTCCACCATAAGCATATACTTGAACATTATCAATTTCAGATTTGGATATAACACTATTATTTATAAATAATGAATTATTAATATTAACAAATGATCCTCTTATAGCTCCACCAGCTATATATATATATCAACAGAACTATCTTCATTTACAAAACCTTTTAATTGATTATTTTTAAAAATACAATCAGTAACTGTTAGTTTATAGTCAGGTATTCCAAATTCAATAGCACTACCTAAGTATACAATATTATTACCATTTTGTATAAATGATGATGAATAACCATTTTGAAAAGTTAAATTTTGAACATTTAATAACCTAAAATCAATATTATTAAATCTAAGTATTCTGTCTGTATTATTTCCATCAAGAATAGTTTTTGAAGATCCATCAATACCTATGATATTCACCATATTTTGATCACCTTCAAAAGTTATATCTTCAATATCTAAATTAGTTTTCACATCATAAAATCCTTCTGTAATATATAATGTTATATTATCCCCAGTAGCATTATTTCCTTGTAGAAAACCTTTAACTTCTCCTAAAGTAATAGCATTTTCACGATCAGTACCATTATTTCCTGTTTTTGTCCCATTACAAACCCATATTTCACTTAAATTATTTTTTATATTATTTTTTTCTTCAATTTTTTGAGCAGTATAAATTGGATTTTTTTGACTATTATTACTTATTACTTGTTTATTTGTTTCTATTATTGGTTTTTTAGCGTTATTTGTTGTCTCTTCTTTAATATTTTGATTATATATTATTTCTTGATTTGAGTCTTGAATTATTGAATCTTGGGTTGTTGTATTGTCATTTGTTGCAGATATTGTAGTTAAACTTACTAAAATCAATAATAAAATACTTATAGATAATAATATTTTATTATTTGAATTATCCATATATTAAATTCCTCCAAATAAGTTTC
>JAUNXU010000026.1 GCA_030539615.1 Methanobacteriaceae archaeon
ACATTAAATTAAATGTTTTGTATTAAAATTATAAATTATGGATATTAAATAAGATTAATCTTTTTATTAATCATTTTTTATGGATTATTGATCTTTTTTATAATGTATTTTTTTGAATTTTTTTTAGAAATTAATTTATTTTAAACTACTTAAAAATTATGTTTTAACTATAATTTAATGTATACCACTTCATAATTTTTTTAACATAAAAAAAGATATTTGATTTTCATTAAAAATACTAAAAAATATAAAAAAAAGAAATTAAATATTTTTACCATACAATTGAATAATTTTCTCATGAGCTTTATATTCCAAAGTATCATCAATTTCTTCAAGTTCATCAATATCATACTTATTTTGTAAAGCCTTTAAAATTAAATGATCAGCTAAATGAGGATTTTTAGGTAATATTGGACCATGTAAATAAGTACATATAGCATTTTTATAAATTATTCCCTCTGTAAGATCAGTATCATTATTACCTTTTCCCACTAATACACTTCCAAGTGGAGTATATTTACTATATGTTCGACCACCATGATTTTCAAATCCTACAATTGTATCAGGTTTAAGACCTAAATTATTTTTTAAAATAATATTTCCAATAATACGACCTTCACCATGAACACTATCATAATCAAATATTTCGAGTCCTGGTATTTCTTCATTAGTTCTATCTACATACTTATTACCTAATAACTGATATCCTCCACAAACTGCAAGTACTACTTTATTATTTTCTATTAATTCTTTAAATTGATCTTTATATTTTAAAAAATCTTTATATACTAATTTTTGAGATCTATCAGATCCTCCACCAATAAAAAATATATCTCCCTCATTTAGATCATATTGATTTTCATCTGAAAAAGAATATACGTTAACTTCAATATTTCTTTTTTCACATCTTCTTTTCAAACATTGAATATTTCCAGTATCACCATATAAATTTAATTCTTCTGGATACATATGAAATATATTTAAATTCATTATAATCAATTCTCCCATTTAAGTTTTTACTATTTTTTCTAAATAATCCCGAGTAATAAATATAGTTGTATAAGTTGATAAAACATAAATTACATCTACATCTTCTTTAATTGCTACATCTAATGTTTTATAAATATTATCATTGATAATTAATTTTGACTGATCTATTCCATCATAATTTACTTTCAATGCTATTTCTTCTGCTCTTTTACCACTACAATAATATTTTTCTATTGTTTCTTTATTATTGTATTTTGTATTTCCATCCCATATCCATGAAATATCACGACCATCTGCGGAATTATCATTTAATATATGAACAACTATTTTTGAATTTTCATCTTTTGATATGAGTTCTACTGATTCTGATAATCCTACAGGATTTTTTGTTAAAATTATTACTATTTTTTTTCCTTTATAGGTCATTTCTTCTATTCGTCCAAGAGCAAATTTAAAATCTTCTGTTCTTTCTATTATTTTTTCATTTTTTATACCTAGTTTATTACATAAGCTGAATACTCCACATACATTATATACATTATAAAGTCCAGGGTATGGATTATTGATTTTATAATTTTTATTTTCATGTTTTATTGTGAGTTCTTGTTTTGAATTTTTAGGTGTAACATCTGTAACTGTAAAGTCTGCATTTTCTTTTTTATTATCACATATTGTACAATAATAATTACCAACATGTCCATAATTAATATGATTATATTCTAGTTTTCCTCCACATTCAGGACAGTTTTTTAAAATTAATGAAGTATTTATGTGTTTTTCAGAAAACTTTTTTTTAGATTCTTCATTTAAATCTACACTGAATGTTGTTATGTTTTTAGTTAATTTTTTGAATTGATTTACATATGGATCATCTATATTTAAGATTAAGTTTGTATCTGGTGATGTTTTTACTGAATCATAAACTTCTTTTACTGTTAATTCTAATTCTCCATATCGATCTAGTTGATCTCTAAAGAAATTTGTTATTATAAAATAATCTGGTTTTAGTAGTGTTATTATTTCTCTTAAAGATCCTTCATCAATTTCAAATATTCCATAGTCATATTTTTCTTTAGTATTTCTTATATAAGCACTTATTATTCCTGAAGGCATATTTGCCCCTTTAAGGTTAGATATGATATTATTATCTTTTTCATTTAGTATGTGGTATGTTAAATTGTTGGTTGTTGTTTTTCCATTTGTTCCTGTTACAAATATAATTTTTTTACATTTTTTATTTATTTCTTTTAGTATTTGAGGATCTATTGTTACAGCTACTTTTCCTGGAAGTGCTGTTCCAGATCTTCCTGTTAAATTTAAAAGTTTTAATGTTATTTTAGCAGAATATATGGCTAAATTATGTTTAAACTTTGAAAAATTCATTTTTTTCTAAAACTCCTAGGGCCTAAAAATAATAAAGCCTCTTATTATATTTTTACTTTTTTTTTAGTTTTATACTAATATTAGTTATTATTTTTTTTATATTTATAAATTCCATAAATTATAAAAATAACCGCAAAAATAACAATAATAAGATCTAATATGTGAAAATAATCTTTAACAATCATCCAATGTGTTCCTAATTGAATACCAATATAAGCTAATAGTAAACACCATGGAAATGCTCCTATTGTTGTATATACTATAAATTTTTTTATATCCATTTTAGCAATTCCTGCTGGTAATGATATAAATGTTCTTATTATTGGAAGTACACGACTAAAAAATACTGTTGCATTCCCATATTTATTAAACCATCTGTCTGCTAAATCTAATTTATTTTTTGTTATAAATATGTATTTTCCATATTTTTCTAGTAATGGTCTTCCACCTATTAATCCTATGTAATATGCTATTATTGATCCTACTAAGTTACCTAAAGTACCTACTAGTACTATGGATAGAAAATCTAATTTTCCATTATGAACAACAAATCCTGCAAAACACATTATTATTTCACTAGGAAATGGTATACATGCACTTTCAAGTGTCATTGTTATGAATATTCCCCAGTATCCAAATGTTTCAATTAGATATATTACAAAATTACTCAATAATTCTATTATACTTATCATTTTATGTTTTTCTCCTTATATTAACTAATTTTTTAGTATTATTATGGTATTTTAAATTTATTTTATGAGTATTATTTAATATATTTTTTTCATATTTTATAGTTATTAATGACATTAGAATTCCAATTAAAGCTCCTGCTATTACATCTAATGGATAATGAACTCCTATATATATTCTTGAAAATCCCACTAGAATTCCTATAATTATTAATGGATAAAATATATTGTATTTTTTATTAAGTGTTTTATATTTGAAAATAAGAGTTGTAATTATTGCAAAGATACTTGCGGTATGTCCTGATGGAAATGAGTATATTTCTGTTTCTGGAAGTAATAAGTGTACATGCGGTAATATTAAAAATGGACGTGGTTCTGCTACAATATTTTTTAAAAGGTAAACTGTTATTCCTGTTATTATTAATGAAAAAATACAAAGTAGTGCTATTTTTTTAAATTTTCTATCAAGAATTAAGTATAAAATTATACTTATGCTTAGTAGTAATAATATATTTCCTAGATTGGTTATAATTGGCATTATAATATTTAATATATTGTTTTGTATATTATTATTTATTGTATAAAATATTGAAATGTTATATTTATAGATTAAATTAATAATATTAATTAGGATGTTATAAATCATTGTTTTTTTCTCCATTTATGTTGTTCTAATCATATTTTTCATTTAGAGTATATAAACTATTATGCCAACTTATACCCAAATTCATTCCAAATTTTTATTGAGTAGGTTATTGTATGAAAAGAAGTGTGTATAGTATTTTATTAAAATAGTAAAAAAAAGTGGTGGTGATATTATTCCCATGTTATTTTAAATAGTATTGCAAATGCAATTAGTTGGGATAAATTAATTAAAACTAGTGCTGTATATACTAATGTTCCACTAAATTCATTTATTTCAATTCCCATGATTAGTGATAAGAACAAAAATAGTATTACAAGAATATTTCCAATTAATAGGATTATACTAAAGTATAATAGACCTATTGTAAATTTTGATGCTATTTCTTTATAACTTTCTTTATAAAAATGTGTTAATCCTGTTAATAGTCCTATGTTAATTATTCCAATTATTATAGCTATGTAAATTAGGATGTTATTGATAAGTAGTAATTCTGTTGGATTCATATTATTATTTTTCCTTATTGTTTTAATGTTATTTTCTTATTTTATTTTTATTGTAAAAATTGTTATTTGTTCTTTTTTTATTTAAATAAAAAATATCTCTTTTTAAATTTATTATATTTCTTTTAATATTTCTTCAAAATCATTGTAGTGTTCTTCCATAATTTCTGATAAAAAATAGAGTTTTCCATAGTCTGCTTTTGAGTCGGTTATTATCTTGTTGTCCATTAAAATTTTTATGTGGTGTCTTACTGTTTTATAATCTAAATTTAGTTCTTCTGAAAGTTGGTGTGCATTGTATGGTCGTTTATTTAGTTTTTCAATAATACGTGCTCGATTAATTCCACCTCTTTTACCTGTAATAAGCCACCATAGAAGTTTTTCTATATGTTTCATAAGTGTTAAATTCCTTCATTTATCTATATTATTATATTTAAAATTTTATATTTAATAAATTATTGTTTAATTTGGGTTATTGGGTTTATTTTGTTTTATATGGTTCTTTTTTCTAAAAAAAGTTGTAATACTTTTAATATGATTGTTAATTCAAGATATTTTTGTTATAGATGTATCTTTTAGAAATTTATTTATTTTTTCATTTTTCTTGATCTACTTTCTTTTGTTTCTTATTATCAGTTATTATGTATTACTTTCTTAATTATTTACGAACTTAGTAATAACTGATTATTAATTAAAAATTAGAAAAACTACTATTTCTTTAAGGATTGTATAAACTATTTTTATAATTAAAAAGAATTAATATAAAACAATATAATGTTCATGAATAATCATGATAGTTTAACCTAAGATTTAAATACTACAATAGTAATACTAGTATTATCCAATCATACCAAATATCATAAAAAATAAGGAAAAAAATAATATTAGTATGATTGAAAAATTCATAGAGTTAAAAAAAGTTCATAAAAAATGTAAAATATTAGAGAGGTTAAAAAAAATGCAAAGATTTACTGTACCTAGAGACGTATATTTTGGAGAAAATGCACTTGACTATTTAAAAGAATTAGATGGAAAAAAAGCAATGGTTGTAGTAGGTGGAGGATCTATGAAAAGATTTGGATTCTTAGACACTATTGTAAATAATATAAAAGAAGCAGGATTAGAAGTTGAACTTATAGAAGGAGTAGAACCAGATCCATCAGTAACAACAGTAAAAAATGGTGCTAAAAAAATGGAAGAATTTGAACCAGATTGGATTGTAGCAGTAGGTGGAGGATCCCCAATTGATGCTGCAAAAGGAATGTGGATATTTTATGAACATCCAGATGCAAAATTCGAAGATTTAACTACTCCATTTAGCTTCCCAAAACTAAGAAATAAAGCAAAATTTTTAGCAATCACATCTACAAGTGGAACTGGAACAGAAGTAACAGCATTTTCAGTAATAACTGATTATGATACAGGAATTAAATGGCCATTAGCAGACTTTGAAATAACACCCGATGTAGCAATAGTAGATCCAGCTTTAGCACAAACCATGCCCCCAAAATTAGTAGCATACACAGGAATGGATGCATTAACACATGCTATAGAAGCATATGTAGGACTTATACCTCAACCATTTACAGATGCATTAGCTCTTGATACTATACAAAGAATATTTAAAGATATATATCCATCATTCAATGGAGATGAAAAAGCAAGAGAAGAAATGCATTACTCACAATGTATGGCTGGAATGGCATTTTCTAATGCACTTTTAGGAATTGTACATTCACTTGCTCATAAAACAGGAGCAGCTTTCTCAACAGGACATATTCCTCACGGTTGTGCAAATGCAATCTATCTTCCTTATGTAATAAAATTCAATTCTTATGCTGATGCATCAAGATATGGAAATATAGGAAGATTCTTAGGAATGGAAGGAACCGATGATGAAATAGTAAATCAATTATGTGATTTAATCAGATCATATAATAAAAAAATGAATATTCCAGCTACACTTAAAGAATTTGGAGTATTAGAAGAAGAATTCAATGAAAAAGTAGCAGATATTGCAGCTCATGCTCAAGAAGATGCATGTACTGGAACAAATCCAAGAAAAACCAATCCACAATTACTTGAAAAACTACTAACTTATATATATCACGGTAAAGAAATAGACTTTTAATATTATTTCTTTATATTCTTTTTTATTTTTAAAATATAACTAATAAATTAATTACCATAATATATACTTACCATAAATATAATTAATAAAAAAACATCAAAAATTATTAAAAAGGAGATATAAAAAAAATGGAAAACCCAGCAGATAAAAAATATGACCTATACATAAATGGAAAATGGCAACCCGCATCAGATAACCAAACATTCAAAACAACATGTCCTGGAAATGGAGAAGAATTATCAACATGTGCAGAAGCAACAAAAGAAGATGTAAACCTAGCAGTACAAGCTGCTAACGAAGCATTCAAATCATGGAAAGAAACAGAACCAATAGAAAGACAAGAAATCCTATTAAAAATAGCAGACATAATCGATGATAATGCAGAAAAATTAGCATTAATAGAATCATTAGACAATGGAAAAGCACTCAGAGAAACAACAGCAATAGATGTACCATACTCATCAGACCACTTCAGATACTTTGCAGGAGCAGTAAGAACAGAAGAAGGATCAGCAACAAAACTAGATAACAATACACTAAGTATAATATTAAGAGAACCAATAGGAGTAGTAGGACAAATCGTACCATGGAACTTTCCATTTTTAATGGCAGCATGGAAAATAGCACCAGTACTAGCAGCAGGATGTTGCACAGTATTTAAACCATCAAGTTCAACACCACTATCAGTACTAGAATTTGCAAAACTAACACAAAAAGTACTACCAAAAGGAGTATTCAATGTAATAACAGGAAAAGGATCTAAATCAGGACAATACCTACTTGACCACCCAGATTTAAGAAAATTAGCATTTACCGGATCAACAGAAGTAGGATGCAGTGTAGCAAATGCAGCATCTAAAAAACTCATACCTGCAACACTAGAACTTGGAGGAAAATCAGCAAACATTTACTTTGATGACTGTAAATGGGACATGGCAATAGACGGACTACAACTAGGAATACTATTTAACCAAGGACAAGTATGCTGTGCAGGATCAAGAGTATTTGTACAAGAAAACATATATGACCAATTCATAAAAGAAGCAGTAGACCAATTTGAAAAACTAGAAATAGGAATGCCATGGGATGCTAATGCACAAATGGGAGCACAAATAAACGAAAGACAAGTAGAAAAAATACTCAAATGCATAGAAGATGGTAAAAAAGAAGGAGCAACAGTAGCAACAGGAGGAGAACGATACACCGAAGGAGAATTCAAAAATGGATGCTATGTAAAACCAACATTATTAACAGATGTAACAAACGATATGAAAGTAGCAAGAGAAGAAATATTTGGTCCAGTAGCAGTAGTAATGCCATTTGAAACAGAAGAAGAAGTAATAAACTTAGCAAATGATAATGATTATGGATTAGGTGGAGCAGTCTGGACAAGAGATATAAACAAAGCATTCAGAGTAGCAAATGGAATAGAAACAGGAAGAATGTGGATAAATACATACAATGCAATACCAGCAGGAGCACCATTTGGTGGATACAAAATTTCAGGAATAGGTCGTGAAACACACAAAGTAATACTAGACCATTACACACAAATGAAAAACGTAATGATAAATCTATCAGAACAACCAAGTGGATTCTACCCAAAAAAATAAACAAATAACAACACCCTCTCCCCCAAAAAAACTTATCACCACCATAAATTTATTTCTTTTCTTTTTTAAATATAACTAACAAAAATTATATTAACAAAAACACACCAGAAAAAAAAGGATATAATAAAAACATAGAACATCTTAATAATTTACCAATCCAAGATAGATATCACAATAATTTAAAAAAAAAAGTCTCAAAAAAAGAAAATAAAAGAAAAAATTAGTTTTTAACAGAACTTTGTGTTGTATTTGTGTTTTCTTGTGTTTTTATGATTGTGAAGTTTTTTGTTTGTTCACTTGGAGTGTATTTATCATTACTTAGATATTTTACTGTTATATTATATGTTTTTGGAGTGTAGTTTGAAGGTATTTGGTATGTGTAATTTATTGTTCCATTTATTACAGATATTTGTATATTATTTCCTTGATTGTCTTTTAATGTTTTTCCATTGATTTTTATTATTGTTTTTCCTGTAGTTATTGGTTTATTGTTTTTATCTGTTATACTAGCTTGTATTGTCATGTTTGATCCTGGTGTTATGTTTGGTGTGATATAGGTTATTTTTGTTGAGGTTGGTTCTTTTGTAATTGTGAAATTTTTTGTTTGTTCACTTGGAGTATATTTATCATTTCTTAAGTATTTTACTGTTATATTGTATTGTTTTGTACTGTAGTTTGAAGGTATTTGGTATGTGTAATTTATTGTTCCATTAACTACTGATATTTTTATTGATTGTCCATATTTATCTTGTAATGTTTTACCATTGATTTTTATTACAACTTCTCCTGTAGTTATTGGCTTATTGTTTTTATCTGTTATACTAGCTTGTATAGTCATGTTTGATCCTGGTGTTATATTTGGTGTAATATAAGTTATTTTTGTTGAAGTTGGTTCTTTTGTAATTGTAAAGTTTACTGTTTGTTCACTTGGAGTATAATCATCATTTCTTAAATATTTTACTGTTAAATTGTATTGTTTTGTACTGTAATTATCAGGTATATAATAATTATAATTTATTGTTCCATTAACTACTGGTATTTTTATTGTTTTTCCATAATCATCTTTTAATGTTTTACCATTAATTTTAATTACAACTTCCCCTGTAGTTATTGGTTGTTTATTTTTATCTATTATACTAGCTTGTATTGTCATATTACTTCCAGGATTTATATTAGGTGTAATATAAGTTATTTTTGTTGTTGTTGCTAGTGGATTTATTGTTACTGTCCATGTGTTATTATCTATTCCTATATTACTCATTTTTAGTGTTATATTTTCTGTTCCTACTTTTGTTCCTATATACTGAGTTATGCTTGTTCCATTTTTTATAGTTGTTATTGTTGGTTTTAATGTTCCAAGATTATTACTTAATGTATAAGTGATATTTAATCCATCAAGTACACTATTAGCATATGGTGTGATATTTTTTCCATCTGTTTTCCAATTAAAATCAGTTAGAAGTTCCATATTTTCTTTTAAAAGTATATTATTTTTTGTTATTGTTGTTTTTAAATATATCCATGATTTAGGTTGAGTTATATTAGTTAATGCTTGATTCCAATCAGGATTATTTGTTCCCCACCAATTATCTTCAAGTACATTATTTGTTGTATTATTTGTTAAATATATTGCATTTCCGTTATTAATTGCTGTGTTGTTGATGAATACTGACTTTGTTATGTTTGTATTGTTTTCTGAATATACTGCTCCACCATTATTTGTTGCAGTATTATTAGTAAATATTGAATTTATAAGATTTACATTGTTTTCTGAATATATTGCTCCACCATCTTTTTGTGCAAGATTATTGATAAATTGCATGTTAGTTGTATTTATTGTTTTAGTTGTGTATATTGCTCCACCACCACCCACTATAATCGAACCACAGTCTGTGCTAAATAGTGCTGAATTATTATTAAATATTAAATTAGATAAATTCATTGTCCCCTTATTGTATATTGCCCCACCATAACAATAGTTTTCAGTTATCCTATCTGAAGTTGCAATAGAAATTGCTTGATTTCCTGTTAAAGTAGAATTAAAAATATTTAATACCCCTTCATTAAATATTGCCCCACCATAAGCATGAGAAATTCCTGCTGGATAGCAAAAACCTAGTGGAGTACTACTTAAACTTGTTGATTTTGCTGTGTTATTGATGAATTTTGAATTATAACAATTTATTGTTCCAGAATTATATATTGCCCCACCATAAGCATAAGTAACTGCATCTGGTTTATGTAGAAACGTATCCTCAATCTCAATTTCAGAATCATAAGCTGTTACTATATTTCCAACAAATGTTGTATTATACATATTAAGTGTTCCATAATTTTTTATTGCTCCACCATGACTAGTAACATTTATTCCAGAATTTCCTTGAGTACAATTTGTTATATTTACATTGATAAGATTTACCACCCCATGATTAGTTATTGCTACCCCAGGATAACCTGAACTAATATTTAAAAATGTTAGATTAATAAATGTTATAGAATATCCAGAATCCACATAAAACATTCTACCTCCATTATTCATCCCATTTAAAATTATTGGTACATTATATTCACTATCCCCAATTATTGTTAAATTAGATGGTATTCCCCCATCACCCCATCTTAAACGAGAAGATGTTTTACTAGGAAATTTAAACTTGTATTGAGTTCCTGTTAGTTTTATTGAGTAATTTTTATCTGCAGATCCATTTACTTTTATATTTTCTATTTGATCTCTTAATTCAAAGTAGTTAGCTGCAGAACTTTTTTCAGGTACTATTGTATTGTTTGTTTCTTTATTGGTCGTAGCTATAGTAGATTCTTTATTATTTACTGTAGTTATATTAGAAGATTCTTTATTTACTGTATTTAGATTATTATTTGTTTTTTGAGTGTTCGTTGGTGTTATATTGTTTGTGTTTTTATTATTTTCATTTATTGTATTGGTTGTATCATTGTGTTTGATTATGTTATTTGTTGAGGTAAGATCTGTTGTTGTGTTTGTTGTTGCTGATACTACTGATAATGATACTATAAATAATGTTAGTAGTATCAATATACTTATTTTGAATTTAAATTTCATAAGTTATTCCTCCATTATAAATTCTTCATCTATTAAAGTCAAATCCGAATTTTTTTCAAATATTGTATCTTTTTTTAATTCAGAATAAACCATTATATCTCCTGTTGTTGTATCTATTGTGTTTTCATATTCTTCTTCATGATATTGTGTGTTAATGTATGTTTCTGTTGATAAATTAATTTGATTCCCTTCGGTTATATTTAAATTTTTTTCTGTTACTGCTCGTTCATATACTGTATTGTTTGATGCATCCAGTCCTACATTAACTATAGATAATGTATAATTTCGAGGGCTGAATAATGTTTCATTAATGTATAATTTTACACTTATGTCCCCATTTTTGATGAATATTCTTGTGGTTTCATTTTGTGTGCCTGTTTGATTTAATAAATCTACAACTTTAAATGTTTTACCATTGATTTTTACTACTATTTGTGTTATTTTGTTGATTTTTTCACCTAAACATTCTCTTATTGTTGCATTAATTATTAAATAATCACCTAAACGTCCATCCATATCTTTTAGTTCTATGTAATTAGTAATGTAACTGTGTAATTCTGTTTTTTGGTTATCTACAGTAATATTTATAATATTTGTTAAATTTCTTTTATCTCCTGTAAAACTAATTTCAGCATAGCTTCTTCGATCAAATGTTATACTTGGTGCCCCATTACTGAAATTTGCTGTTACTGCTGGAATAAATCTTATTAATATTACTAATTCTCCTGTAGAATTATATTGATAAACATCAAGTCCTATTAAGAATTTTGTTATATTCGTGTTAGAATTGTATTTTACTTCTTTTACCATTGAAACAAATACTACAGGACATGTGCAGTTTACGTTTTGGTTACATGAGGTTATGTTTCCTTGATTTGAACCCCACCAGTTATATCTTGCATCAAAGTAATGTGTTGAGTATATGCTGTTTGGTGTATTATTTACTAAATTAGAATTTTTAACTAAACCAACTAATGCTTCATTGTATATTGCTCCACCATTGTTTGCTGTGTTGTTTCTGAAATCTATTTGTTCTAAGCTTAAATTACTTGTTATGTTACTATATATTGCTCCACCTATTCCTGTTAAACTTACCTTGTTATTTATGAAACTAGCTATTTTTAAACTTAATGTTCCATTTTGATTAGATATAGCTCCACCATTATATTGAGCAGTGTTATTGATAAAATTAAGGTGATTTGCTGTGAATAATACTTTTGTAATATTTGTTATTAAATATATTGCTCCACCTTCTTTAGCATTATTTTTTATAAAATCAGAGCAGAATAAATATAAATTAGATTCATTGCCTCCAATATATATTGACCCTCCTTGATTTTGTGCCATATTATTTGAAAAGTAAGAATTATTAATTTTCCATGTTAACTTTTCTGAAACAGAAGCTATTGTCCCACCACTAACTGATGATGTATTATTAATAAATGTTACATTATCTATATTATATATTGATTCTCTCCCATAACCAGCTATTGCCCCACCATATCCATATTTATCAGCAGCTTTTGTAGCTGTATTTCCTATAAATTGTGAATTGCATACTGAAAGATCATCTTTGGTTCCTGTGTTAAATAAGCCCCCACCTAATTTAGCAGTATTATTTATAAATATTGAATTTATTACTGTTAAATCTCCAAAATCTGAAACTCCCCCACCATATGCTATTGCTTGGTTTTTTTCAAATTTTGTGTTTGATATTAGTACAGGTAATCCACTATTAATACTGATACCTCCACCCCTTATTCCAGAATTATTCCTAAAATAACTATTTGTTACATTAGTATATCCTGAAGCTATCATTATAGCTCCACCATATCCATTACCAGTTACAGTTCCATAAGCATTATTATTTATACAAGTTAAATTATTGTAAATTGCTATTATTCCATTAGCATTGTATATTGCTCCTCCACGAAAAGCAGTGTTTCCTGTAAATTGTGTATTATTTATTAATATGGTTCCTTGATTTCCAATGTATATTGCTCCACCAGATCCTTTATTGGTAGTTTCACTAAATCCTGTTACTTGATTATTAGTAAAATTACAATAGTCAATAATTGTAACTGTGTTAATTCCTGAATTTAATATTGCACCACCCATATTAGATGCTTTGTTATTGTTAAATATTGAATTATTAATGATTATTTGTGTGTTTGAAGCAACATTACCTATTACTCCACCAGTTGTACCTTTAGTATTTTCAAAAATAATATTATCAATATTTACTGTAGAACTTTCTTTTACTTTAATTGCTCCACCATATGTTCCATTTCCATTAGTTATTTTTAAATTTTTGATTGTGAATACCGAATTGTTTAGTTGAAATACTGTTTTACTATTTCCATCAATAATAGTATTAATTTTACTTTGACCCGTGATACTTAAATCATGATTAACTGTTATTTGACCTGTTAATGTGTAGGTTCCATCATATAAATACATTGAACTATTCTGATTAGATTTTTTAACAGCATAATTTATTGTTTTATATGGTTGAGTTTCTGTTCCAGGATTAGTATCAGATCCACTAATAGAATTAACATAAATATTATAGTTATTAGTTGATTTAGTGCTAGTTTCTAGATCATTAGTTTTAGATTGACTGTTAGAATTATTAACAGATGTTATATCTGAACTTGTTGAATAGTCTAAATTACTATTTTGATTATCATTTGCTATATCTTGAGTTGTTGTATCATTTATGGAATTAGCAGAAACACAGCTCATAACCAATATAGATGATAAAGTTATAATGAAGACTAAGAATAATATTTTCTTAGAATTAATTTTTTTCATGTATATCCTCCTTTTTTTTAATTTTTTAATTTTAAGAAGATAATATGAATTTAAAGATAAAATAAAATAAATAATTTGATATAAATTTATTTTGATATGATATTTGTTAATTTTTTTTATAATATTTTTAAAAGGATATTATCAGTTATATCTAATTAATAAGATAAAAAATAAAAATTTTAAGATAGTAATTTAAAGATTATCTTTATTAACCACTTATAAAATTTGTTAAGCTAAATATATATATTCTTTTAAAATTTGAGTGTTAGTATATGATTAGGTGTGGTGTTAATAAAATATTTTATATTTAACTTTTTTTTATGTTTTGATTAAAAATTGTGTTTTTGTAGATGGTTAGGATATATGTAATGGTTTATTTTTGAGTTTTTTTTGAAAGAGTATAATTAGATTTATTGTACCTTGTTTTGGTGGGTTAATTGTATTTATTTTTTGGTTTAATGATATGTTTATTTTTCTGTTTAGATTGTGTTTTTGAATAGGTTTGGTGTATATGGAGTTTATGATTTTTGGTTCTATTTGGGATGTTTTTTGGTGGTTGGTTGTTTTTGTTGTTTTTGGTTTATTTTTTGTTTCGTTATAGCTATGTATAACGAATAAAACACCCCTTAAAACATATGCAAAACTAGAACATAATGTTCATAAAATAAGAACTTAAAAATTTTATTTGAAAATAAAATCCAAAAAGAAAAAACTCCTTTTTATAAAAATAATACCAATAAAAATAAAAAGTAATACTAAATAGAAAAATATCAATAAACACAAAAATCAACCATAACATATACACTAAACAATATCAAAACCATAAAGTAATTAAAAACCAATACAAACACAAAAATCAAACACAACATATACCCCAAATAAGATCAAAACCATAAAATAAAAATTTTTCATAAAACATAAAAAAAGACAAACTCAATCAAAAAAAAACATAACAACAAAGGTTCTACAAAAAATAATTAACTTAAATATTAAAAGAAATAAAAAAGTAAACAAGAAAGAAAATATAGGAGAAAAAGTATGTTAATGAAAAATAAAAAAACATTACTAATTATAAGTACAATAATAATCATAATCAGCCTAAGTACAATATCAGCAACAACAATCAACAACAATACAACAACCACATCAACAGACACACCAACAAATATAATCCAACAAACAAACGAAAAAACAATAACTACACCAACAACTAAAGAAACCAAAACAACACCTAAACAACTAAACACAAATGAAAAAACATCACAAATACCAACAAAAACTACTACTCAAGAAAATAATTTCACAAAACTTAATAACATAATCAACAACACTGCTGAAAAATCCATTATTGAATTAAATAATAACTATACTAGAGCAGAAAATGAATCTAATTTTAAAACAGGAATAGTAATAGATAAAAATATTACAATAAACGGAAATGGTTATACAATTAATGGAACATCAATTAATGGTATAACAACAGGTAGAATATTCAATATTACAAATACAGGTAGTTTAACACTTATCAATATAATAATCACTGGAGCAAATTATACAGATAATATAACATATAATAGTTATGGTGGAGCAATCTACGGAAATAATACTAAAATAATAAACAGTACATTCACAAAAAATATTGTTCCTGATGGTGATGGAGCAGCAATATATGGAAACAATAATACCATAATAAACTCTACTTTCACAAATAACAATGTAAAATATAAAGGTGGAGCAATATATGGAAACAATAACAATATAACAGATTCTATTTTCTTAAATAATACTTCTGAAGATGATGGAGCAGCAATATGGGGAGATAATAATATTCTAACAAATAGTATATTTGAAAACCAAAATGCAACAGAAGGAGATAGTGGAGTTATACAAGGAGATTATACTACTATAATAAAATGTATCTTCACAAATAATTATGCAGGATATGATTGTGGAGTAATAAAAGGAAATTATAACACTATAACAAATTCTACTTTCACAAATAACAATGCACAATCTAATGGTGGAGCACTAAGAGGACATTATAACACCATAATAAATTCTATTTTCTTAAATAATTCATCACCACTTGGTGGAGCAATAGAAGGAATGTATCTTAATATAATAAATTCTTCTTTCACAAATAATACTTCAAATCAAGGTGGAGCAATATTTGCAAATCATCTTAATATCACAAACTGTAATTTCACTGATAATAATGCAACAGTTTATGATGGTGGAGCATTAAATGTTTGGGAAGCTAATATAACAAACTGTAGCTTTATAAATAATAATGCAAACGAAACTGGAGGAGCAATTAAAGGAGAATTACTTAATATAACCAATTGTATTTTCTTAGATAATAATGCAAACTATGGTGGAGCAATATCTAAAAATGATGTATATAATGGAACATTTTTAAATATTAATAATTCTAAATTTACAAATAATAGTGCAGTATATCGAGGAGGAACATTTGATGGAAATAATACTAATATAATCAATTCTATATTCACAGATAATACTGCTATATATGGTGGAGCAATAAATGGATATAATAACAATATTATAAACTCTGAATTTATAACAAATACTGCTGTATATGGTGGAGCTGTAAATGGAAGAAATATTAATGTAACATATTCTAATTTTATAAATAATATAGCAAAAAATTTTGGTGGTGGAGCAATACGTGGAACTAAAATTAGTATATTAGATTCTAATTTCACAGATAATTATGCAGGAAATACAGGTGGAGCTGTCTGCGGATATAATAATATTGTAACAAGATCAATTTTTATAAATAATAGTGCAAAATATGGTGGAGCAATAAATGTTATGAATGGAAATTTAAATGTTAGTAATTGTGTATTTATAAATAATACCGGTATTAATGGTACTTCAATATGTAGTAATAATACAGATAATGTTATTTATCTAAATAATAATTGGTGGGGAACTAATAATCCACAATGGAACACTTTATTATTTAATATTACTAATATTCCAGATAATTATATTATAATGAGTTTTACAAATATTACACCGTTTGAAAATAATAGTATTAATTTAACTGTATCATTAAATACTTTAAATGATAGTTCAGTAATAACAGAATTGCCACAAAGACAAATAAAATTTACTAGTACATATGCACAAGGAAACTTCACCAATAATAATAAATATTTCACAGGAATTATAAACAGTACTTTTACAGGTAATAAAACTAATTTAAAAGCAATTATTGATAATCAAGAATTAGAAATAGAATTACTCCAAAACACTACAGTAATAATGAATAATTTTGTAAGTCAAGCAGGACAAAGAATAACATTAATTGCAGAAGTAATCTCATTAAACAACAAAACCATAAACGGTAACATAGTATTTAAAATCAATGGAAAAACAATAAACAAAGTAAATGTAGAAAATGGAATATCAACACTAAACTACAACATACCATACAATTTCAGTGCCAAAAATTACACAATAACAGCAACATACAAAGGAACAAATGAATATGCACCATCTATAACAAAAAGCACACTAACATTAACAAAAATAAAAACAAACATAATACTAGAAAATACAACAACAAAAGGAAACACGACAACATTCACAGCAACAATAACCGACACTAATGGAAACTTAATCAAAGAAGGAACCGTAGAATTCAAACTTAACGGAAAAACATTACCAAACAGAATATCAATAATAAACGGAACAGCAACATACACATACACCATACCAACAGAATACAGTGCTAAAAACTACACAATAACAGCAACATACACAGGAAACAATATATACGAACAATCAAAAACAAACGCAACACTAACCATACAAAAAGGAAATGCAAACATAAACGTATTACCCGTTAAAACATATGCAGGAACAACAACCTTATTAACAGCAATCATAACAGATACAAACAATAAAACAATAAACGAAGGAGAAATAATATTCAAAATCAACCAAAAAACATTAAAAGATGAAAACAACAACACAATAAAAACAAAAATAACAAACGGAATCGCAACACTAGAATACACCATACCAACAAATTACAGTGCTAAAAACTACACAATAACAGCAGTATTATCAAACAAAAACTACCAAAGAACAGAAAACAATAATACATTAACAATACAAAAAATACCAACAACAAATAAAACAATACCATTAAAAGAAAATTCAACAACACAACTATTCTTAACAGAAGAAAAAAAATAAAAGACTTTTCATAGTTTTTTTTCATTTAACAATTTAAACTTTTGTTGTACTTTCTTAGTGATAAAAAAACTAGATAATAAAGAAATTAATTTTTCTTTATTATTATCATTACTGATATATTAATTAAAAAAATGAATTTAAAATTTAATTTGTATCACAGCATTCAAATTTATTAAAAAAAAGATTATAATTCTATTTTTGATAATTCACTTAATTCTATTAATAATTTTTCTTGTTCTAATGTAGATAAGGATATGTATAACTCTTTTATTTTATTTATTAGATCAATATTTTCTATTTCTTTTGGTATTTCATATAATATTGCTACAGCATGACCCCATATTCCTAATTCTTTTATTGTTTTTCCTAAGATTATTTCTTGTCTTGCTTTATCAACATCTTCCCATTTAATCCATTCATTTTTTGTTCCATCAGATATCATTAATGTTTTTTCTCCAGCTCCTCTAAATACATACATTCCTGATTCATTTTCATATAATTCTTTCTTATTTTCTATTATATCCATATGGATTTTATCAATACTTTGGTGTATATTAAATTTCATTTATTGAACCTATTTTTTATTTTTAATAAAAAAAAATTTAGTTTTAGTTAATAATATATTTGTAAAAGTTATTTTTAAACTTTTAAATATTAAACAGTTTAGATTAATTAAATGAAAAAACAGTATATTAAATATCTGCCAAAAATCATTTTTTTTAGAAAATTTTATTCTTCAATTATAAAAAATAAAGACTTTTCATAGTTTTTTTTATTTAATATATCCTTTATCAGATATCCATATTAATAAGTGCATATTCATCAGCTAAAGAAGGAGTAATGAATTTAACTAAAAATTTAGCTGTAGAATGGGCAAAATATAATATTACATGTAATACTATTGATCCTGCTGTATTTGATACAAAATAACCACATACTGTTGAAATATAGTAATATTTAGTATCTGATACATCAAGTTATTGTACAGGTCAATTAATCTGTATTGATGGTGGATGGGCTTCAATATAAGTTATTAAATTTTCCATTAATTTATTTATTTATTTTTAAATTTTATACTATTTTTAAAGATCGTATTCTATTTATTACAGAAGCTATATCAACTGGTCGAACATAAACAAGATTATGATTAGTTTTTGATAATATATTAAATCCTTTATTTTGTATGTCTTGATCAACTTTATTAACAATATCTTTAATAGATGTTTTTGAATCAATGCATTTAGTTATATAATCTAATATTATACTAATAGTTAAAGCTTGATCAAAATCAACTAATTGTTCAATATCTCGTATATCAACTATTTCTGTTCCAAACAGAATTGTATTTAATTCTTTACTTTTTGTAACTTTTTTTCGCCCTTTATAAGAATTAAGACAACCTTTTCTTGGTTTTCGTATAGTATATTCAAGTTTCTTTTCTGATTTTGAATATTTTTGAGGAGTATCTTCTAGTATTTTTCTAACTTTTTTTGTTATATCTATTGCTTCATAATTATCCATTTGTATTATTGTATCTGCATATTGTAAATATTGACTTGTTCCTCCAGTTACTATTATTAATGATATTTTTTGTTTTTTTAGATTTTCTATCTGATCTGTAAGTGGTGTAATTGGTTCTTTTTGTGTAGTTATTATTTCTTGCATTAATGGATCTTGTATCATGAAGTTTGTTGCACTTGTATCTTCATCTATTAATAAAAGTTTACTACCTGTTTCTATTGCTTCTATTAAATTTGTTGCTTGTGATGTTGATCCTGATGCATTATTTGTTGTAAATTGTCTTGTATTAATATTATTTGGAGTGTTACTTATAAATGAATTAATATTTACTTTTTCTATATTTCTTCCATTTTCTGCTTTTATTTTTGTTGCTGTATTATCTGTTATTGTGTATTCTCTTCCATCTTGATATATATGATTATATACTCCATTTTGTATACTTTCTAGTAATGTTGTTTTTCCATGATATCCCCCACCAATTATTATTGTTATTCCTTCAGGTATTCCCATACCAGTTATTTTATTATTATTTGGTGTATTATAGGTTATTTTTAAAGTTTCTGGTGTTTTAAATGGTTTAGCTGTTTTTAAAGGTTTATTATTATTTCCTGTTTTTCTAGGTAATATTGAATTATCAGCTATGAATGATACTATCTTTTTTTGTTTTAAATTATTTCTTATATATTCAGCATCTTCATTTGTAGTTATTATCTTTTGTAATTGTTTTTCATCATATTTCTTATAATTACATGTATTTTTTATTATATCTGGTAGAATATTATTTAATAATTTTTGTGCTTCTATACCATTTATTCTTCTTCCATTTGCGGGTAATCCTATATTAAAATAAATAGTTAATGTTTCTTTATTTATATTTATATTATTTCTTAAGAGTATTTCTTGATTATTATGAGATATTGTTATTTTTGATTTAAAATTATATTTATGTTTTAAAGTTTCTTGATGAAATCTTTGTGTTATTATTGTTTCAAGTGCTATTTTTCTTGGAATTGTATTATAATACTCTTTAGGTATTTGATGTATTTCTTGTTTTATTGTTATATGAGCTTTTGTTGGTCTTGCATAGGGATCTTTTTGTATGTGATCTAGATGTAATAAATATGTTGGATATTGATATGTGTTTTTTAATTGTTGATATGCTTTATATCCTTTTTTATTTATTTGATTTAATATTTTTTCTAGTTGTACTTTTGTTTTCATTTTATTATCTTTTACCTTAGTACTTTTCATAGTGTACTCTTGTTTCATCATATTTATTTATATATTTATTTTCTTGACCTTCTCCAGGATATCCTAATGCTATTATATTAAATGGTCTTATATTTTCTTTTAATTGAAATAATTCAGTTAAATAATCCATTCTTTCTTGTATAGGTGCTGTTCCAATCCATAATCCACCTAATCCTAAGTATGCAGCTTCAAGTAATATGTTTTCTACTGCTGCACTCATATCTTGTTGCCATACTTTTGGATAATGTACTTTATCCATATTTGCTAATGTTACTATTGCTGTATTTGCTCCTTTTACTTTTTTAGCATTAGGACTCATTTGACTTAATTTTTCTATTGTATCTTTATTTTTAATCACTATAAATTCCCATGGTTCCATACCCATTCTAGATCCTGGTGCTTGCATTGCTGCTTTTAATAATTTTGTTATTTTTTCATCTTCTATTTCTTTTTCTGAAAATTTTCTTATAGTTCTTCTTTCAAATATTGTTTTCATTATATAATTTCTCCTTTTAATCTTTAATAATAATATTTTTAGTATATCTATAGATATTTTTTAGTAATAAGATCTTCTTTTTTAAAATTAGATTTTTTTTATATGAAGGTTAATTTCTTTTTTTTATTTAAAAAAAAAGTTTTATGGGAGGAGAATTATTATATCTTTGTTCTATTTTTTAATAGGGTAAATTTGTAGAATCATTTGTTATACTTAATAATATTGCATCAACTATGCATGCTGTATTCCAACCTATGACTTCATTAGCTTTATTTTCTAATTCTTGTGGTATGTCCTCTTGTCCATAAGGTCTTATTACAACTATTGGTTTATTTTCAGTTTTTGCTTTATTAATATCATTTAGTATTCTTTCTTGATCTTTTATATATAATCCTGATAGAACTATTAATACATCACTTTCTGTTATATTATTTATTATTTCCCATTTAAATGCTTCATCAGTTTTTGACATACGATTTTGAAATGTTGTATAATCTTGACTATTATCTGGATAACTTATATATAACTTATATATTTTTTTATTTATTTCTGGAAATAATTCTACCATTTATTTATTTCTCCCTTTTTTTACTTTTTTTGTATATGCATATATTATACTGTGTTTCCTTCTTCATCATATATTTCTATACAATCACCAGTGCAAGTTGTTTGTGCATCTTGATATATTGTAATATCATCAACACTTATTTCATCTACATCATCTTCTCTTTCTGATCCAATTAGTGTTGCTTTATCATCATCATCAAAATTAAATACTGTTTCATCTAATTCCACACAGTGTCCACACATTTTACATTCGTCTCTTTCTAATATTACATCATACATTTTTTTTATCCTCCAATTTTAAAGAAAGTTAATTGTATATAAAATAAAATAGAATTAAAAAAATATTATATACCTTAATATTTATTATACTTTCTTTTTATTATTATACTTTATGCATATTATTAATTTTTTTAAAGA
>JAUNXU010000104.1 GCA_030539615.1 Methanobacteriaceae archaeon
ATATTCTTTGTTAGTTTTATTGCATTTAAATATCCTTGTTTTGTTTGTGATCTAGATGTGTCTATGAATATTTTTGGTAAAGGCATAGTTAATGCTCCATAACTTTTAGTATTTCCTATTAAAACTAAACTTCTAAATATTATATTCCCTATTATTCCATCTGTTGCTATAATTATATTTCTATTGTCTTTTAATGCTTCTTCTAACAGTATATAATAATGTTTTATATCATATTTATCTTTTAGATTATTTGTTATTTCTTCAGCTTCTATTATACTTTTATCAATTTTATTACTACGTCCAATATCTTGTTTTCTCCCATTGGATAATATAGCTATATGAGGTATATGCCCTGTTAATTGAAGAATATTTGAACAATTTTCAATAATCTTAATTTTATCATCAATTGAATCTCCTTCATCTATACCAACTGGAGCTAAAAAGAATAGTTTACCATTATGCTCTAAAATAGATGCTCGAAAAATTTCTGGAAAATCTTTTCTAAGATTTACTATGATTTTAGAACTTAATGAACCACGAATAATAGCATCAAAATTAGAATCATAAAAACAATTTAATAATTCTTTTTCAGTTTTTACTAATGTTATATCATCAGATACTTCATTTACTGCATCAATTACCTTATTATTACTACCTAATCCCATAGCAATTTTAACCAATAAAACACATCCTCCAATAAAAAAATGATTATATAAGAGAAGACTTAATAGATTCAATAGTCTTATCTAAATCAGAAATATTATGACTTCTAGAAATAAAACCACATTCAAATTGAGAAGGAGCTATAAATACCCCATTATCTAATAAATTATGGAAATATTTATCAAATGCTTTTACATCACAAGTTTGTGCATCATCATAATTATAAACATCATTACTAGTGAAATATACCTGAAACATAGATTCTACACCAACAACAGTATAATCAATAGAAAGATCAGATAATACTTCTTTAATACCAGTTCTTAAATATTCACCTTTATCATGCATACTAGAATAAAAATCAGCACCTAATTGAGTTAAAGTACTGATACCACCAGTAATAGATATAGGATTTCCACTAAAAGTTCCAGCTTGATATACATTACCTTCAGGAGCAATCATATTCATAAACTCTTTTTTACCAGCAAAAGCACCTATAGGAAAACCACCACCAACAATTTTTCCAAATGTAACAAGATCAGGTGTAACACCATAATATTCCTGAGCACCACCAGATGCTATTCTAAAACCTGTAATAACTTCATCAAATATTAATATAATACCATTATCACTTGTAATTTTACGTAAAAATGATAAATAATCATCTTTTGGAGCAATACATCCAATATTACCCATAATTGGTTCAACAATAATACAAGCAATATCGCCAGAATACTCTTTTATAATATCTTCAATAGCTTGTTTGTCATTAAAAGGTACAAGAATTGTATTTTCTGTTGCTTCAGAAGGAACACCTGGTGAATCAGGTAAACCTACAGCACCACTACCCGATTTTACAAGTACTGCATCATGAGCACCATGATAAGATCCTATAAATTTAATAATTTTCTTAGAATTAGTTGCAGCCCTAGCAAGTCTTATAGCACTCATTGTTGCTTCAGTTCCAGAATTAGTAAAACGAACCATATCAGCACAAGGAACTCTATCTACAACCATTTTTGCTAATTGTATTTCTTTTTCAGATGGAACACCAAATGTTGTACCACAAGAAAGTTGAGTAGTTATATCTTCAACAATTTTTTTATTAACATGTCCTAATACTAAAGGTCCATAACCTAAACAGTAATCAATATATTTATTACCATCCACATCATATAAACAGGATCCTTTTCCATGATCAACAAAGAATGGATATGGTTTAAAAGCTCTTACAGGAGAATTAACACCTCCAGGTAAATATTTTTTAGATTCATTAAATAATAATTCTGATTTCTGACTCATAAATATACATAACCCTCTTTAGTTTTTATTAATATTTAATAATGAATTAATAACTGCTACTGCAATAGGTGTTCCACCTTTAGGACCTGTTGTTATAACATGAGGAATATCTGTTTTAGATAATAACTCTTTACTTTCAGAAGCCCCTACAAAACCAACAGGCACACCTACAACAGCTTTAACATCTATTTCATTTGCTTTATGCATCTTAATAACTTCAAGTAATGCTGTTGGGGCATTACCTATGGCTACAACACCTTTAAATCCATCTTCAACAGCAACTCTTATAGCTGCAGCAGAACGTGTAATATCTTCACTTTTTGCCATTTTTCTAGATAGTTCATCACGAATATAACATGAAACCTTACCATCATACCTAGTTATACCTGATTTAACCATATTAATATCTGTTAAAATATCTTCTTTATTATTAAAAGATTTTAATGCAGAATCTACAAAATCATTACTAATTTTTACAAGACTTGCATAATCAGGATCAGCTGTTGAATGAACAACACGTTCAACAATATCTCTTTCTTCATATGTTAAATCCTTTGTTTTATCATCAATAAGTGATTTAACAATTTCACGACTTTTATTTGCTATATCATACCCTGGTTTAGTTGAAGCTCCCATATTATACATTATTAAATCAAAACTCCTTTTATTTTGTTATTTGAATATAAACTAATTAATATAAATTTTTTAATATATAGAAATAATTTTTCCATCTATTAATAATATCTTTAATCTTAATATTATAATTTTATCAAAACAAATATTATTAATAGTTAATAATGAAAAAAATATTAAAAAAAAAGTATTTAAAATAGATTATTCTACAGTAACACATTTAGCTAAATTTTTAGGTTTATCTGGATCACACCCACGTTCAATTGCCATATAATAAGATAATAATTGAAGAGGAACAATATATGTAATTGGTGCAATTATATCATCTATCTCAGAATTTATTAAAAAGATATCATCAGACTTATCAATTAAAGGTTTATCATCCATAGATCCAATAGATATAACATCAGCACCCCTAGACTTGACTTCTTCAAGATTACTCATTGTTTTTTTATGATTTTCACCTGGAGGTAAAACCACAACTACAGGAATTCCTTCATCAATAAGAGCAAGTGGACCATGTTTAAGTTCTCCAGCAGCATAACCTTCACCATGAACATAAGTAATTTCTTTAAGTTTTAAAGCACCTTCAAGAGCTATAGGATATGAAAAACCCCGCCCAATATAAAAGAAATCATCAGCATATTTATACTTTTTAGACATAGTGATAATATTTGAAGGATCTTTAATCATTTCCTTAATATAATCTGGAACTTTTTTTAACTTAGTTAATAAATCATCATTTTCAGATAATAATCCTGCAAATAAATAAATTGCTGTTAATTGACTTACATATGTTTTAGTTGCTGCAACACCAATTTCCGGACCTGCTTGAGTATGAATTACATAATCAGCTCGACGAGTAGCAGAACTTCCAGCAACATTAACAATAGCTAAAGTTTTACTTGTTTTGTTTGCTATATCAAGTGCTTTTAAAGTATCAGCTGTTTCACCAGACTGAGAAATAAAAATAACTAATGTTTTATCATTTAAAGTATTAGCAGAATATTTAAACTCACTTGCAAGAACAACATCTGTTGGAATACCTGCTAATGATTCTATCAAATATTTTCCAGTAAGAGATGCATGATAACTTGTTCCACATGCAACAAACATAATTCGATTAATAGCACATTTTACTTCATCAATAATTTTTTTAATATTATTTTTCTCTGTAAGAGTATTTCTAATAGCTATATCTTGTTCATTAATTTCTTTAAGCATGAAATAATCATAACCTTCTTTTTCAGCCATTTCTGGTGTCCAATCAATAGTTTCTATTTCTTTTTCTATTATATTACCATTTATGTCTTTGATTGTTACACCATTCATTTCAAGTATAACTATTTCTCCACGTTCAGGATAAATAATATCTTTAGCATATTTTAAAATAGCTGGTGAATCACTTGCAACAAAATATTCATCTTTTCCAACACCAACAATAAGAGGACTATCTTTTCTTGTTGCAATTACCTTATTTGGTTCATTTTTACAAATAGCTGCAATTGCATAAGCTCCTTGAATTATGCTTATTGTTTTTTTCATAGCACCCTCAAGATCAAGACCTTCTTTTATGAATTTTTCAAGTAAATGAGGAATAACTTCTGTATCAGTATCTGACTTAAAATTATGACCTTCAGAAATAAGTTGTTCTTTAATTTCAAGATAATTTTCAATAATACCATTATGAACAACTGCTACTGTTTTATTTTCATCTGTATGTGGATGAGAATTTATTTTATTTGGATCACCATGAGTTGCCCATCTAACATGTGCTATACCAGATTGTCCTTCCATATCTGCAAGATCTAAAGATGTATTTACTTCAATGATTTTTCCTTTATCTTTTTTAATATTAATTTTACTGTCTTCTGTAGCAATACCTATAGAATCATATCCCCTATATTCCAGTTTTGAAATACAATCTAATAAGATAGGTGCTGCTTTTTTATGTTTTAATACACAACCTACTATTCCACACATATTTTATCAACTTTAATAATTTTATAAA
>JAUNXU010000105.1 GCA_030539615.1 Methanobacteriaceae archaeon
ATTTAATGCTATATAAAAGATAGTTATTATTATTTTTTAAAAAAAGAAAATATTAAACATTCTTATTTTTTAAAGAATGACATATAAAAAATATTAATATAAAATAAGTTAATGTTGAATATTTAAATAAATGCTAGTTTAATAATTAAATATTAATTCTTTTAATGTTTTATTATTATTTAAATAAAAAAAAGAGTATATTAATAATACAAAATAATTTGTATTATTGATTTTAATTGAAAAAATTAAAATCCAAATATTTGTTTGACTATACTTATTATTTGATCAATAATTCCTGAATCTTGTACTTGTGATGTGATATTACTTAATTTATTTTGATAATCATCAGCTTGTCCTTGAACTGATTGTGTTTTAAGAATTGAATCAGCAATTTCTGAAGCTTGATCTTGAGTTATATTAATATTAATATTTTTAGAATTATCTATGATAATATTTTGAATTTCAGTTTTATCTGTTATATTTTGATTAATAACTTCTTGTTTTACTTGTACAAATAAATTAGCAATTTTATCAGGATCGGCTCCTGTTTTATTTACAATATCAGTTTGGGTATAAATTTCTTTTGTAGCAGCTTCTTTTACTACACTAGGCATTTCACTTCCACTAGCTGTTTCATATGCTTGCATAACTCCTGCTAATGCAGATTCTCCTGTAGCTGAAGTTGGAGAGGTTATTATAACATGTCCATTTTTTATTCCAGCACTATTTAATGCGGATTTGTACATACTTGCAGTTACTGTGGTAATTTTATTATCTACTTCTATATTTAAATTATTTTTTTCACTAAGATCAACATATGCACATGATACAATTTGATTTGAGGAATATGTTTTTCCAGAAATATCTTGGGATATTTTATTTACATCTGAAGCTGTTATTATTTTTTGATTAATATTATCTAAACTTTTTCCAGAATTACTTTTAAAATAGTTATCTACATTTTGTTTATAATTTTGATTATTATATGTTGCTTCTCCATAGGTTATTGCTGTTGTATTTTGAGCAGCAGCTAATGGAGTTACAATTAATAAGAAAATTGTTATTAATATAAATCCAATTTTAGTTTTTTTCATCATTATTTTTTATCTCCTATTTAGAAGGTTTTTCATGACCTAATAAAAATACTCGACTTTTATCTACAGAGTCAATTATGTCCATGCTCGTATTTTTTACTATATCTTCTGTAAATTGTGTAAGTTGTTTTGTTGTAGGCATATTCTCCCATTCTAATCTTTCTCTTGAACTTCCTACAAACATGTATGCTTTAATTTCAACATAATCTACATCAGTATTTTCAATTATTTTTGCATATTCTTCTGGATGTGCCATGTTTTTATTATTTACACTTGTAATTCTTAAGACTTTTCTAGTATTAATAGTACTTAGTTGTTGAAGACTTTCTTGTAATTTTTCCCAACCATTACTAATTTGAGGTTGACAAGTATTTTTATAAATCTCTTTATTTGGTGCATCAAGTGATATGTACAGTTGGGTTGGTTCTTGTGTGAGTGTTTTGATTTTTTCAGGTGATTCTCCATTTGTTACTAAAAATGTTGTAAAGTCTTGTTTATGAAATTCTTCAATTAATTGATTAATTTCAGGATATAATAATGGTTCTCCAGCAAGACTTAGTGCAGCATTATTTGGTTTTTTACATTCTTCTAACTTTTTAGGATTTGCTTTGTCATTTCCAAAAAATCCACATAGTAATTGATTTTGTGATTGAATGCAATCTTCAATTATGGTTTTTGGATCGTCATATTTATCAGTATCCCATTTAGTTTTTGTTATTTTTGTATCTCTCCAGCAGAATAAACATTTATGTTGGCAATAAGGTAAACTTGGTGTCATTTGTAAACATCTGTGACTTTTTATTCCGTAAAATTGTTCTTTGTAACATGAACCTTCGTCAGTCATGCTTTTTCGTGTCCAATGGCATATTTTATTTGTTGCATGTCTATGTTTTCCAGCGAATCGATATCCTTTTTTTTCTAATTCTTCTTTTTTGGTGTCAGTTATTAACATATTTTTTTTTCTTAAGTTATTTTTTATTTAATTAATATTTATTGTTTTTCATAATATGAATAATTTATTTTTTTTTTATTTTTTATTAAAATTAAGGATATAAATTGCTATTAAAATAATTAGTATTGTCCTTAATAATTTTGAATTATTTAACTTAATCTCTAATTTTATTTTATGATATTCTTTATTTTATCAATGTTAGTAATTATTTTCAATAAAATTACTAAATAATATATAATAAATATAATTAAATATAATATAATTTTATTAAATATTGATATTAATTATTATTTACTTATATTAACATATATTATTATAATAACAATTAAAAACAAAATTTTAAGATTATTATTATTTTTTGGAGGCAATGTATTTTATGAGTAAATCAGGAAAAACACCTATTGTAATACTAAACTATAAAACTTACTTAGAATCAACAGGAAAAAATGCTATTAAATTAACAGAATATGTACAAGAAGTAAATGATACTACAGGTATTAAAATGGGGGTTGCTGCTCAAACTATAGATATAACTAAAATATTAGATAATGAAAATATTGATATACCAATTTATGCCCAACATACAGATCCAATAACACCTGGTAGTCATACAGGACATGTACTACCTGAAGCATTGGTTGAATATGGTGTTAGTGGAACATTAATAAATCATTCTGAAAAAAGAATGTTACTAGCTGATATTGGACAAGTTACTACAATAATGAAAGAAATGGGACTTAAAAGTATTATATGCACAAATGATGTAGCAACAAGTGCAGCAGTAGCATCTTTTAATCCAGATTATATTGCTGTAGAACCACCAGAATTAATAGGAACAGGAATACCTGTATCAAAAGCAAACCCTGAAATAGTTTCAGGAACAGTTAATGAAATTCATAAAATTAATGAAAATATACCTGTATTATGTGGGGCTGGAATATCTACTGGTGAAGATATGGTTGCAGCTAGAGATTTAGGATCAGATGGGGTACTTTTAGCATCTGGTATTATTAAAGCAGATAATCAAAAACAAGCACTACTAGATTTAGTAGAATTAGTAAAATAAATATAAAAAATGGGATGGAAAAAAATGAACTATGATTTTAACACAATAGATGACTTTGATTTTGAAGGTAAAACAGTACTCTTACGTGTTGATATAAATTCACCAGTAGATCCAAGTACTGGAATAATATTGGATGATACAAGAATAAGACTACATTCAGATACTATTGATGAACTATCAAATAAAATGGCAAAAGTAGTAATAATAGCTCATCAAAGTAGACCTGGAAAATCAGATTTTACAACATTAGCTCAACATGCTGATGCAATATCAAATACTATTGGAAAACAAGTTAAATATATAGATGGCTTATTTTCTATAGAAGTTCAAAATAAAATAAAAGATATGGAAAATGGAGACATATTATTACTAGAAAATGTAAGATTTTATGCTGAAGAAGCAATAAAACTCACACCAAAAATGCAAAAAGAAACACATCTCATACGAAATCTAGTACCATTAGCTGATTATTTTGTTAATGATGCATTTGCAGCAGCACATAGATCACAAACTTCACTTATAGGATTTGCAGAACTATTACCTTCAATGGCTGGAAGAGTAATGGAAAAAGAATTAGTAGCAGTATTAAATGTTTTAGATAATGTACAATCACCATGTGTATATTTACTAGGTGGAATTAAAGCTGATGATTCAATAATGGTTATGGTAAATGCTTTAAAATCTGGAAGTGCTGATTATATTTTAACAACAGGATTAGTAGCAAATATATTTTTAACAGCTTCAGGTGTAAAAATAAAAGACTATAATGAAAACTTCATAAAAGAAAGAGGATTTGAAGATTATATAGAAGTAGCTCGTGATCTATTAAAAGATTATTCTGATAAAATATTAATGCCATTAGATGTAGCAATACTTGAAAATGATGGTAGAGTAGAATATGATATAAACGAAATACCAGATTTACCAATATATGATATTGGTTCAAAAACAGTGAAATTATATTGTGATAAAATAAGAGAAGCACATACAATATTTGCCAATGGTCCAGCAGGAGTATTTGAAAAAGAAGGATTTAATATAGGAACTGCAGATTTATTAAATAGTATGGCTAGTTCAAAAGCATCAAGTGTAATATGTGGTGGACATCTTGCAGCAGCAGCAGGTCAAATGAATTTAGAAGATGGAATAACACATATAAGTACTGGTGGTGGAGCTAGTATAAATCTTGTAGCCGGTCAAGAATTACCTGCAGTAAAAGCATTAATTAAATCAGCTAAAAGA
The DNA here is from genome assembly GCA_030539615.1 of Methanobacteriaceae archaeon. GTDB lineage: Archaea > Methanobacteriota > Methanobacteria > Methanobacteriales > Methanobacteriaceae > Methanosphaera. Next base: position 4,355 of record JAUNXU010000105.1, read on the forward strand.
AATTAAAAATCAGTATATAAACTTCTCATTATGAAAAAAAGTAATTATCAATAATTTTCAAAAAAAGGATTAAGAATAAAAATTCTTAAATAAAGTGTATATATTAATTTTTTA
>JAUNXU010000106.1 GCA_030539615.1 Methanobacteriaceae archaeon
ATAGGTGTTGCATACATAAGTATCATTGTAAATACAGCATATAAATGAGTCATATCTCTGAAAAATACATTTAATGTTGCCATTATTAATCCAGCACCTGTTGTTAGAAGTATTAATGCAAATATAGGTAAAATTGCAAATAGAATGTATGGTGTAAAAGATACATTTAAAACTAACATTAATGCAAATAATACTGTTAAAGATAATACATATGTAACAAAGTTGGATAGTACTGAAGCAAGTACGTATAAGTATTTAGGTACATATATTGATTTCCAGATTGAAGAATTACTAACCATAGATAACATAGCATTTCTTGATCCTCCATTAAAAAACTGATATGCTAACATTCCAGTTAAATAATAAACAGGATAATTTGGAATTCTTTTAAAAAGAGTTGAAAATACTATTGTAAGTATAATCATACTAAATAATGGGTCTAAAAAACTCCACAATATACCTAATACAGAACGCCTATATTTAATAAGGATATCTCTTCTTATTAATTCACTTAATAGTGATTTATATTTATTGAAATTACTTAAAAAGTTTTGTTCTTGTATGTCTGTCATTTTAATCCGTTCATTTATATTATTAAAAATTTTATAAAATTAATTTTAAAATTCCCATTAAATGTTTTTTTTATAAAAAAATATTTTAAATCAATAAAACATTTATTATCAATATAACTATATATGATTTTCATGACTATTTTATATTTATTATGTGTAAATAATTTGACTTATATAAATTAAAGATAAATAAGATTATATTAAAAAAATTTGAAAAAAAAGAATTATTTTAGTTATAGTAAAACTACTTTATTTAATACAGTTTATAATCTGTTTAGCTCGTTGTTTATAAGTATGATCATTAATAATATTGCTATTGATATCATGTTCCTTATTTAATTCTTTATCAATAATTATTTTAAGTTCTTCTTTAGTATCATAAGTTAATACATTTGGAAATAGTTCATGTAATCCTGTAACATTATCTGATATTATTAAAGCACCACAAGCAAGACCATCAAATATACGATTTGAAATAAAACCTTCTTCTCTCATATCTTTCCAATGATCATTTAATAATATTTCACAAGAAGAATAAGCATATCTTAATTGATTATTATTTATATGATCTGCAATAACATATTTTTTATTAATAATTCTATTCCATCCAGCACCATATACAGCTAAATCATGGGTTGTAGGTAATAAATCCTTGATAATTTTTCTATGAACATTTCTAGAATTACCAACAAATAACAATTCATGATTATAATTATCATCATATTCTTTATAAAATCGATTTTTATTGGTACATTGAAACATACATTCAACAGTAGTTTTAGTTTTTTCATCAATTTTTTGACTCCATGGTTTAGAAGCAATAAAAACATGGTCATATAAATTATATTCCTTAATACTAACTTCATGAGGATGAGAAATATTCCACATAATATTAAAATGCTGTTTTTTAGGTTTATACATACTTAAACCTCGTAAAACAATAACTGTATCACATAAAACATCCGTGTTATCATGCCATTCAGGTAATATTTGAATTTTAGTATTATAACCTTCACTATCTAATTCTTCTTTAAGTCCTTGTGCTGTATAATAATCTCCCCATTCATATACTTGTTTCCATGAAGGAACAGGAATTTTAATAGCAATAGATTCTTTATTATAATATTCTGTTATTAAATCAAGAAGTTTCTTAGCTCTATGTAAATAAGTATGATTGTTTAAAACAATATCTTGTAATTTTTTAACAGTATTTTTATATGATTCTTTATTAGTCATATAATACTCAATTAAATCATTTAATTCTTTACTATTATGATAAACAGGTAATAAATCATTAAAAATATCATGGGAACCAATTTCACCATTTGATATTACAATTTTACCAGAAGCTATTGCATCAAAAACTCTACTATTAACAGAACCATATTCCTTAGTAACATGGTTAGCATCATCAACAACAATTTTAGTTGAAGCATAAATAACTGGCATATGTTTATAATCTATAAATCCTTTACTATATTTATTTAAATGATTAATATTGCCCCATCCAGAACCAAATAAACTAAATTTATAATTAATTTTTTCTGGATCTAATAAAGAAATAATTTCTCTAGGAACATTCCAATAACTTCCTGTAAAACAATAATCTGATTCATAATCTTTATTAAATTTAACATTCTTATTAAATATTTCCGGATCTGTAGCTAATGGAAATAAGATAGAGTTTCGTCCTGTTTCTTTTTTAATGTAATTACCAGCAGATTTACTAGATACTAATATAATATCATACTTATTGAAATTAGGATGTTTAATCCATCTTTCAAACCAATTTCTAGCCCAAGCAATTTTTATTAATAAACCATTATTAGATCTAATTTTTTCTAGATTATATCTATCAAGTAAAGAAACTAAAACATCTATATCATCATCAAGATCATACCAACTTTTTTCATTATTTTTTTGAGGAATATATTTAATATTATAATTAAACTTTTTTAATTGCCTTGCAAGTGTTAAAGCAGTGAAATAATCTCCAGCACAAGTATCAGAATCACATTGTGTTACAACAAATCCTATTGTTAATGATTTATCAGTAAAAATATGTTTATGATTTAATTTATCATTAATTAATTCTTTTCTAAGCCATTTATTCCATTTATTAATAAATACTTCCTTATTGTTAGTTCTTTGTTTGATAATTTTTTTATTATTTGTTTTTTCTTGAGTTCCAAATTCATAATGATATAATATTGCTTTTGGAGTATAATAATTCATGTATCCTTTTTTATATAATTTTAAACATAAATCAACATCTTCATAACCATAATTATATTCTAAACTAAATCCATTAACTTCATTAAATTTTTTCTTTTCAACTAATAAAGTTGCAGCAGTTATAGCAATAATTGGTATTGTAGATTCTTCTTTTTTAGTTTCATAATCAACACTATTATTCTTATTAAATGGCTTAATAAATCCTTCAGATTCTTTAAAAATAATACCTTCATGCTGAATTGTATAAGACTTTTCTTTATTAATCTTTGATGGAGAACAATCAGGATAAATTAATTTAGCACCAACAGCACCAACGTCATCATAATTATTCATAGTATCCATCATATGATTTAACCATCCATTTAAAGGTTCAATATCATTATTTAAAAATAATAAATATTCACCTTTTGCAATTTTAGCTGCTTGATTGTTAGCATATGAAAAACTCATATTGGAATCATTATGAATAATTCTAATTGGTAAATTAGTATATGATTTGATAATATCCATGGAATTATCTGATGAATTATTGTCTACTATAATAATTTCATAATTTGGATAAGATATAGTACTATCAATAACAGATAATAATCTTTTAAGATGAACTTTCCCGTTGTGATTTATTATGATAATTGATACAAGGGGAGATTTCTTAGAATAATTAGTTATTATATTATTTTGATTATCAGTTCTAATTTTTGAATCAATTAAATTCATTTCTTCAATGGTAAGTTTACGTTTCTTTCTTAATTTTTCTTTAACTTTTTTCTTTAATTTTTGTTTAATAACGGTTCCAGATTCATTAACATCATGTTTAATAGAACGTATCTTATCAAATTGTTCTGTTTGTCGAATTCTTTTTGGTATTCTCATAATGAATCAAAATCCTCTTGTTTTTAATTAATTTAATAGGGATTATCTATTCTAAAACAAAATTAAAATAGAAAAAAATTTACTTTATTAATAATATGTTTTTCATAATATATTATACTAATTTTAAGTTAATGGATTTCTTGTAAAAAAATTATAAATTTAAAAATTATAAAGTCTTAATTTACTAACAGTATTGGAAGAGGATATGTCTTTCAAATATTGTCTATTTTATTGATATTTTTTTACAATGTTTATATTTTAGTAATATTTTAATAAATTTATTAAAGAATAATATAATAATTTATATAGTATTTCAATTTTTTGATAAAATTTCAATGATAAAATAAAAATTGGGTGGTTGAAAATGAATATAAAATTTAATGAAATATCTTTCTTAATTATTATTCCTATCAACAATTACAGTAGTAACAGCAACAAACAATAATAATACAATTATTGAAAAAGTAGATTTAAATGATAACACTAAAAACTTAGAACAAGACAATAATATTCTTAAAACAACAGTAAAAAGTACTGTAAAACAGGATAATACTCTTCAAGAAGATACTAAAGAAACAAAAATCAAAGATAAATCAAGTGATGAAAAGTATGAATATAAAACTAATAAATATAGTCAAATCAATGATTTAAAAAATAATATAAAAGAAAAAGATTATACAATACTTGAATTAAAAATAGAATCTAATTCTTACCTATAGGGTCTTAGATTTTTATGAAATTTTTGAGTGTTGTCTGTGTTTGTTTTGGTT
>JAUNXU010000001.1 GCA_030539615.1 Methanobacteriaceae archaeon
TACGGAGAAACAAAAAACAACCAAGAAACAAGAACACAAACAACACTAACAATAACCTAAAAAAAAGAGAAACTTTCACTTTTTCTATTTTATTTTTTTTTATAAATTCTACTGATAGAACATATTAACTAAATATAATAAGATAATTGTTATTTATCTACCTAAAAAATAGTTTTAAATTTTAATGGGTGGATATAATAGTTACTTAATTGTAGTTTTTTTTTGATTGATAATAAGTATTCAGTATTTAACTATAAAAAAATAATTTTAAAAAAAAAATAATTAATTAATTTTTTGCATTTGATATTTTTATTATTGAATAAATAGGTAATAATAAATAAAGTAAAACACCCCATCCATTAAAAATATAACCTAAGATACTAGCTAAAATGGTTATTATAATCATCATACTAAGAGATCTATAAACAGCTTTCTTAGATTTTTTAATTGATTCTTCTAACATATTATTATCCCAGGCATAATGAAATATTCCTAAAAATAATAATACTGATATTAATACTGTGCCTCCAAATATTAGGTCTGCAGCAAAAAATTGACTTGATACACTAATTAAAGAAGTTGTAAATGGCATTAATACAATAAATATTAACCAAATAATATTAAACCATAAAAATAAAATATCAATATATTTTACTCTTAAATAAACATGGTGATAAATCCAAAAAGTACTTAAAATGATAAAACTTGCAGCATAAGTAATTATTTGTGGTATTAAATTAATTAAAAAATGATTTAATGCTAAATATGAAGTAAATTGGGCTGTTTCAGGAATTTCTAAATTTAATATTAATAATGTTATTGCTATAGCAAATATCCCATCGGTAAGAGCCATCAAACGATCTGGTTCTAAATCAATAATTTTAGCATAATGTTTAAACATTCAATTTTCACCTTATTTTCATTAATTTTAGTTATTTTCTTTAATATAATATTTAAATTTTAAAATATATGAAATTAATGATTTTTTTTGGAATATGTTTAAAAAAATGGATTAAAAACTATTTTTTAATATTAATTAGATAAATTTATTTAATATTATTCTTTAATGAATATATGAATTTAATATAGTTCTTCTTTTAATATTTTATTTAATTGCTTTTTTATGTCTTCTTTTGTTTTATTTAAAATGCCATTGGTTTCTAGTTTGTATGTTGCTGTTATTGCTGCAAATAATCCACATATGTATGGATCTTTAGTGTATTGTTTTTTATAGATGTATGCTGCCATGTATGTATCACCTAGTCCTGTTGGATTTTGTGGATTTTTTGTAGGTATTGAAGGTATGTTTATTTGTTTTGTTTTTGTATGTATTTCTGATCCTTTTTTTGCTTTTGTTATTATGATTTCTTTTAGATTATTTTTGTTTATGATTTCTTTTATTGTGTCATGTTTTATATCAGGTATATTTAATGCTATTTTTATTTCATTTTCATCTAAAAATAGTATATCTGTATATTTTAAGTATTTTTCATAGTTTTTCCATGGTATTTTTTTTACTTGATTTTGTTTGTTTATATTTCTTATATATCCTTGTGCTCCAAGTATTGTGGTTATATCATGTTTTTTAATGTATTTTATTGTTTCTATTGGTATATCATATGGTGTTAATGGGGATAGTAATGCAGTATCATAATTTGTTAAGTTTATTTTTGTTTCTTTTATTTTTTCTACTGTTATTGGATTTTTTGTTAGGTTAGTTTTTTGTGTTCGTGTATTATTGGTGTATGTGTTTATAAATTTTAATGTTTCTGGTGTATTTATTTGTTTTATGTCTGTTGTTTTTGGAAGTTTTTCTAGTAATTTTTGATTTTTTTTATTTAGTGTTATTATTGCTGTTGTTGGTTTTTGTAATTGTGTTAGTGTTTGTGTTTGGTAGTATATTGCTCCTCCGATTTGTTTTTCTTTTTTATTGTTTATTATGTTAATGTCTTTTGTAATTGGTCCTATGCATAATATTTTTTTAGTTGTCATGTTTAATCTTATTTTTTTAAGTTTCCATTATGAAGGTCTGTTCCTATTAGATAATTTTTTATATTTTTTTCTTTAAGTTGTTGTATTTGTTTATTTGTCATGCCTCCACCTAATATATGTGTTGTGTATGGTGTTTTATCTATTATTTTTTGTGTTATTTGATCTATTTTTGATTGTTGTTGTCCTACTTGTGTTATGTTTAGTATTATTATTTTTTCTGGTTTTATCTGGTTTATTGTATCAATTATGGTTTTAAGTGTTATATCATTATTCTTTGTTAGGACTTCATTATTTTTAATATCTATACTAATAATTAGTCTTTTTTTGTCATGATTTTTAAATATTTTTATAAAGGTATCTGTAGACTCTATTGTTTCAGTAGCTAATATAGACCATGTACAATTTTTTAGTGATTTTTTTAGATCTTCAATATTTTTTATTCCATTATCTAACATAATAGGTAATATATTATTAAGTTTTTTTATTAATTTGCTATTATCACCAATATTTTCAATCATATCAAGATCAGCAATATAAACACATTTAAAACCATCTTTTTTAAGATTTATAACAATTTCTTCAGGCAAATTACCATAAACACTTTCTAATTTTTTATATGTATTTCTATTTCCAGATTTTCCAGATACACATGTATTATTTTTAATATCTAAAACAGGTATTATCATAAAATAAACTCCTAATTAATTTAAAAAATTTCTAATAAAAATAAGTATAAAATAAATTTAATGCTTTTTGGAGGAGAAATAATTTAATTATAATATGGATTCAATATATTTATCAACTGCATTTAAAGTAATATCTACAGCTTTACTTGCAATTTCATCAGATACTTCTACTTCTGCATCAATATTAATATCAACATCAACATCAATACCTTCATCAACTTTATCAATAATTAAATTAATATCTAAATCATTAATATTCTTTTTAGGTACTTTATTTAATATATAGTTTGATGCATTAGAATAAGCAATTTCTGTTAATTTATCAATTTCTTCTGTTGTTAATTCTCTCATGATATTATTAATACTCCTTTAATATAAATAAAATTAGGGGAAAGAATTTCTCCCTATTTAATTTTAATTATTTACTGTTGAGTACTTCTCATAGCAAATTCAATAGTACTTTGTAAATCTTTTAATTTTTTAGTAATACGTTCTTCTTGTTTACCAACAGTTTTTTGTCTAATTTCTAATGTTTCAATAGTTTCTTTTAATTCATCATTAGCATCTTTTTTTGTAGTTTTTATAAGTAATGATCCTGCAGTTTTATATACTTCATTATCATCAGAAGATTTTGCTAATTCTTTTAAAGCTTTTTTACTTTCATTAAGTTGTGTTTCAACAGCTTGTTTTTGCATTGCTATAGCTTGAGCTTGTTGTTGTAACTGTTGGAATTGATTTAATTGTTCTTGTACATTTTCTGGTATATCCATTATTTCACCTATATAATTTTTTTTTAATTTTTTTTTATTTCTTGAATTTTCATCTTTTTAAATTTAGTTAATTATAATCCTAAATAATTAATCTTAAAATCAAAAAATAAAGTAATAATAAACTGATCTTATCTAAAAGATTGAAATATATTATAATTATTTATTTATTTGAACTCACTATTATATTTTTAATATCTTTTCAGATAATTTTATCCAACGAACATAAGAATTTATTGATGCACGAAAAGAAGCCATATCTTTAGAAATAATATTAATGGATAAAATATTTTTTTCTAATTTTAAAATAGTTTTTGATCTATCTTTATTAGCATAACTAATTTCTGGTTTTATAGAATTATAAATGATTTTAGCATCATTTACAGAATCAAATTTTATATTAATATTAGTTCTAATTTCATTTAGAATATTATCCTCACACATAAAAAAATTATCTCCTAAAATTAAATTATAATAATTGTATTGTATTAGATATATTGACTTTATATCCTGAAACATAAATTTTAAAATCCATTAAAGTACCATCTTGTTCAATAAATGAAATAGTAATTTTATCATTTACAGAATCAATACACATACAATTAGTTAAATTTTTAGTTTCATCTTCTTTTTTAATATCAAAAATCTCAGATAAACAATCAAGATCAGATATACTATTTTTAAAACTTAAATCATCACGTTTAATTTTAACCCTATTTTTTGTATCAGGTAAATTAACAGAAATATTTAAACTTAAAATTGGATCATTATCACTAATATCAAAAATATCAATATGACTAGGATTTCCTCGAAGTTCAGAAACAATAATAATCTTAGTTACATCCATATTTTTAGCATGAATCATTAATTTATTCATACTAGTTTTTCCACGATTAATATATTCTATATTAAATATATGACGTAATATTTGAGAAAATCTACGAGTTTTTTGAGAAGGTTTTCTAGAAGTTGTAATTAACATAAAATTAACACTACCTGTTATAATTAATAATATTATAATATTTATAAAAAATAATTATTATTATTAACTAATAAAATCTATAAAAAATTGAATATAAAACAAGAATTAAAATTTATTAAAAAATAGGAATTTAAGAAAAAATAGAATATAAACAGTTATAAAACTGTTATCTTGCTTTTACAGTTCTCTTATTAGTAGGAACTTCTTTAAACAATATTCTATATCTGCATTTAGGACATTTGGATTCTGAATATTTTTGAATATCTACTGTTTGTCCACATTTAATGCATTTGTACATACTTATTCTGCTCCACTCATTATACGTTTAATTGTACGTTTAGAGGTTTTACCCATTGGAGTAGCTGGAACATATGCTCCACCTGTAAATACAACACCACATTTTCTGCATTTCCAAATACCTGCATGTGTTCTTTTAACAGCTGGTCTATCACATCTAGGACATACGTGTTTTTTACGCATATTGTCTTCTACTTCTTTCACACTTCTTTTAGCTTTTCTACCATATCGTGCTCCAAATCTTCCAGTTGATCCTACTTTACTAGTTTTTGCCATATTTTCACCTTCCATTTATTTATTGTATAAAAAAATAAGAATTAAAATTCTATTATTATAACTAAAATTTATTATTATACTACTTTTAAGAAATAAAAAATAAATAATCAAAAAACTATTTTTTCTATTTCAACTCATTTAAAAAAAATGATATAAAGAAGAAAACATTATTATTTTCATTCTTTTCCAAATAATAAATAAATATTATCTATGTTAAGACCTTTTATTAACTAAATTTTAAATAAAAAATGTTATTAAACATACATAATATTATAGCTTATTAATAGTTTATATTTAACTTAATATATAATATTATGCTAAAAAAATATTAATATTTATAATACTTTTTTTTAATTATAACTTATAACATATGAGTATTATTGATTTTATAAAACTTATAACTCTCTAATTATTGGAAATATTTCTTTAGATTTTTCATAAGCCATACTAATAGCCATTACTATTTCTTCAAATTTAAATGCATGATTTCCAGATTTTTGTAATGAACATAAACTTCCATCAGGACGTAAACTAACAGATAAACAAGTATCCATAATTTTTTCTTCATCACTTATAGGATCTAAAATTAATGAACCATTAATCTTAGCAACAGTACAGGATAAACAAAGAGAATCTATTGGTAAATTAATAAGATTATCATTATCCATAATAATTTCATTATTTATAACAGTAATACTAGGCATTTTACTAGTAACTAAAGCAGTAACAGCTGCTAAACAAGCAGCATCTATTAAATTTCCATCTTGATTAAGAATATGTAAATCAATATTAATTTTCCATACTTTTTCATTTTCAATAACACATAATTTATTTAAATCTATTAATGGTGCTTCACGAATAGTTCTATCAATAACTCTTGAAATTTCTATAGCAAATTTATTTTGAGAACCATGTCCAAAAATATCTGTTGATGGTCTAAGCTCAGTATTTGTAATAAGAATTCCTTCATCAGGACTATTAGAAAATGGTGATGCAATTTGTAATTTAATTCCTGCAATAACTTTTGTATTTCCTATTGTTACAATTGAAGAACCATTAGTTTTTCCTAAATAATTAGTTTTAATAGTTACATCTCTAAATTCTGTGAATTTTCTATTATCTATTCTTTTATTTTCTTTAATAATATCATAAATTTTATTTCTTGTTATTTCAGATACTACATTAACCATTATTCAATACCACCATTATATTTTTTGATTAATAATTCACGTTGCATATCATTAATTATTTTACAACCTTTCATACCCAAATTCATTCCTCTGATAAATTCTTCATGAGTTAATTTACCATCCATTTGTAATAATGTTATATTTTTACTTCTTTGCATCATAGCTATTGGTAAATCTGCTTGTCCATTATTATCTTCATATTCTGATGGGTCTAAAATAATATGATCATCAATTTTTCCCACAGCACAAGCACTTATTAAATCTTTCATTGGAATTTCAGCATCAGCAAGAGCAAGACTAGCACCTACAATTCCTAAGCAACGTGTTCCACCAGATGCTTCTAATACTTCTATAGATATATCAATTGATGATCTAGGATATTTTTCTAATAAAATACATGGTTTTAATGCTTCTGTTATTAATTTGCTTATTTCTGCAGCACGTCTATCATATCCAGATTTTTTGCGTTGTTTTACTGAAAATGGTGCCATATTATATTTACATCTTAAAACAGCACCATAATTCTTTGAATATTTTTTTTGATGAATTTCTCGTGGTCCATATACTCCTACAATGATCTTATTACCACCACATTCAATATAAGCTGATCCATTTGCATTACTTAATACATCTATTTCCATACGTATATCTCGTAAGTCTTCAGGTGTTCGTTCATCTTCACGTATGTATTTTTCATTATTCATAATCATCATTTTCCGTTTTTTTACTCTTTTGTTAATTCTATTATTTTTTCTTGTATCTTGTTTACTCTAGATGGGGTACATGGTTTTTCATCAATAAAATTTATTAGATCTATAATAGCATTTTCTGAATCTTCAGAAGATCCATTAATCCATACAACACCATTTTTTCCTATGATTAAATCTGTATTAGAATAGTTTTGTATCATATTAGTTAAAGATAAATTTTCTTCAGTTAAGAAATATACTGTAGGTTGTTTAATATTTATTATATGTCCTTGATTAAATTTTCCAAGACCTTTATATTTAAGTGTTAATTTTACTCTGTTGATTTCATCTACATAATCAACACGTAATAATAAAATATCATCAACATTAATAATATTTTTTAAATTTTGTGTTTCTTTACCAAATAATTCAGAACATGTTAAATAACCACTATATGTTGAATTAATATTAAGATACCATGATGAATAATTTATACTAGTAATTTGTCCAATAACTAAATCACCATAATGTGGTTGATACTTATTCTTAAATGGTATGATGGTTATTTGGTTTTCATTGAAATTTGTAATTCCAACAATTTCAGAATAAATTTTATCTTCTTCAAGAAATGTTCCATCTCCACTTTTAAAATCTGAAGTACATAATAGATCCCCTGGAAGTACCATCTGTTTGTTGTTTACATACATCATGTTTATTCATTTTTACTCCTTTATTTTATTAATTTGGTTTCTACATCACCATGAGTTAATTCACTAAGTTTTGTATAGAAATTATCTTGTAATCCTCCAGGTATTTCAACAATGCCAACCCAACTACCATCTTGTTGCCATTCTTCTTTTTCAAGTTTTCCAAATTCACTAACAGTACTATAAGCCTTTCCAGAAAATTCACCGGGAATTTTAATAGCTATTCTTACTTTTTCAATTCTAATTGGAATTTTTGTTAATATAGCTTTTACTGTTGGTTTTATTTGTTCTTCAACTGTTTTCATAGGGTCAATATGAACTTTTGCTTCATTCATAGCATTTTCTATTCTTTGAGGTGGGTGAGGTAATTTGGTTTGAGGATTTATTGATTCTCTAGCTATTGTTGAAATTACTAACCGAGTTTTTTCTTCTTGCATTTTTTTTCTTTGATTTGCAGTAATTTGTATTGTTCCTTTGTTAATAATTTTATCTGCAACTATTAATGGGTCGATTGTTTCAAATATTTTATTCATTAATTCTTCAGATGCTTTATCTCCTTTTTTAGAATCTTTGAATATTTCTTCAACAGCTAATACATCTTCTATATTTATATCTTCTTTTCTTTTATAATCTGCTGCAAGTTCAGGATCTACTAATATTTCAAAATGTTCTCCGTAAGTTTCTAATCTAGCAGTAACTGCATCATCAATATTAACCATATTATATTCACCTTTTTAAATATTTTGTTTAGAATATTATTATTTTAAAATCTTTTTTTAAATATTATACATTAACTTTTATCAATATATTATTTATATCTTTTTTAATTAATAATAATTATCTAATAGTTTTTATTTTTTATAATATTTTTCAAAAAAAGGTTAATAAATAAGGAGGTTATGTAATATTAATAAATAAACTGTTTATTCTTCATCAGATTCTTTATCTGCATCTTCTTCAGATTTTTCTTCAGGTATTTCAATTTCTTCAGATTTTCTTTCAATAAGTTCTTCAACTAATGGCTTTATTTCTTCTGAACTAAGTCTTCTGAATTTTCCTGTTTCTTTTTCTATAACTGCTATTTCAACACTTTTTTCAGTTGTTTTACCATCAGTTGCTTCATATAATCCATCTAATGCTAAATCAATTGCTTCTTTAAATGTTAATGTATCTTCATATTTTTTTTCAAAAATATCCATTGCTTTTTTTCTTCCAGATCCAATTGCAGTTGCTTTGTATTCAATTAAAGCTCCACTAGGGTCTGTTTCAAAAAGTCTACATTCATTATCAGAAATTCCACCTATGATAAGTGCTGATCCAAATGGTCTTACTCCTCCATGTTGAGTGTACATTTGTTTCATATCACATATTTTTTTAGAAAGTCCTTCTACTGATATAGGTTCATTGTATCGAATTTTATTTACTTGTGCTTCATTTCTTGATTTATCAATTAATGATCTTGCATCAGCAACTAATCCAGAAGAAGCTGCTCCAATATGTTCATCTATTTGAAATATTTTTTCTATTGAAGAAGGTTCAATTAATTTACTTGATACTTTTTTATCAACTACTATTATTATTCCTTCTTCAGATTTTACTCCAATTGATGTTGTTCCTCTTTTAACAGCTTCTCTTGCATATTCTATCTGAAATAATCTTCCATCTGGACTAAATACTGTAAGTGCTCTGTCGTATCCTGCGTTTGATATTGGTTGCATTGTATGTTTACCTCGTATTATTTTTTTTATTTAATTAATATGATTTGTTTTTTTATTCTTTTTATAAAAAAGGTTTATTTTTATATTTTTTTTCTTCTATTTTTTAATATAAAAAATAATCCTACTTAAATATGTATTAATAATATATTATATAATTCTATCCTTATTAATTTTTAAAAAGATAAATAATTTAATTAAAAATTAAACTATTAAAAATTTTCTATTTCTTTTTTACAATTAGATATTACATTATCAATAAATTGTTGAGATGAACCTAAATAAGTATGAGGATCCATAGTTTCCTTAATTTCATTTAAATCCATATATTTAAGAATTTCGTCTTGTTTACTAAGAATTTCTAATAATCCAGTATCTTCTTCATAAGCTTTCATAGAACAATTTCTTACAAGAGCATAAGCACTTTGTCTACCCATACCTTTTTGAGTAAGTTTTGACATAAATCTTTCAGCCATTATAAGACCATTAGATAACATAAGATTTTTCTCAATTTGTTCTTCATGGAATTCTAATTTATTTAATAATTTAAGAGTTAAATTAAGAATATAATCAGTAAGTATGGATGATTCAGGTAATATAATTCTTTCACAAGAAGAATTAGTTAAATCACGTTCATGCCATAATGGATTATTTTCTAATGCAGCAGAAACATATGATTTAATAACTCTAGATACACCACATATACGTTCTCCAGTTATAGGATTTCTTTTATGAGGCATAGTGCTACTACCAACTTGTTTTTTAGCATCAAAATGTTCACCTACTTCCATAATCTCAGTACGTTGTAAATTTCTTATTTCTAATGCAATTTTTTCAAGAGTACTAGCAGTATTAGCTAAATTCATTATATATTCAGCATGATTATCTCTTTGAACTATCTGATTTGATATACGAACAGGATTTAATCCAAGAATTTCAGAAACTTTCATATGAATAGAATATCCATCTGTTCCTAATGCAGCAGTAGTTCCAACAGCACCAGTCATCATACCAACACAAACATGTTCTTTACATAACATTAATCTTTCATGTTGTCTTAACATTTCATCAGCATATATTGCAAATTTCATACCATATGTTGTTGGTAATGCATGTTGACCATGAGTTCTACCAATAGTAACAGTATTTTCATGTTCTTTAGCTAATTCAACTAATTTTTTCATTACTTTTATTATTTTGTCTTCTAATATATCAATAGAATCTTTTAATTGTAATGATTGAGAAGAATCAATAATATCATTACTAGTTGCACCATAATGAACATATTCACCAGCATTATTATCACATTGTTCTTCTAATGCTTTCATAATAGCAGCTATATCATGATTAGTTTCCTGTTCAATTTGATTTACACGTTCTTGTTTAACATATTTTATATTAGCTTTTTTACTAATTTCATTTGCAGCATCTTGAGGAATTAAACCAATTTCTGCTTCAGCAACTGCAAGAGCAGATTCAACATCTAACATTCTTTGTAATTTGTTTTCTTGTTCCCATACGGATTTCATTTCTTTTGTACCGTATCTAAATTCTATAGGGTGTATCGCCATATTTAATCAATTCTTCCATTTTTTTTATTTATTAATATTTATAATCATTAGTTAATCATAATTTTATAAAAAAAGTATATTCTTTTATATTAATAATATTTATATTGTTTTTTGTTTTTATAGATAATCTATTTTATTTTTCTTTGACTATAAACAAAAATTAGAATTAAATTTTTTAATTGATAATATAATATATAATAACATTTAATATTTCAGCTTCTTTTAATGTAAATAAATTTATTCATAAAAGGTTGAATTTAAAAAATAAGATGATTAATTTTTAATAAATATTTGGGATATGAATAGTAATTTAATTAGAAATATTATTTTTTAGAGGAGAGTAATTTAATAAAATTTTTTAATTGCTGCTTTTATAGTTCCAGAAGTTCCTTTTGGATGTATCACAACACGTTTATTATTATGGATTGTAACACTAGCTAATGTTAACTCCATTTCATTAACATAATTTCTATTACATTTTACAATACCTCTATAATGGTGTGTTGTTTTTGTAGATTTTACTTCATCAAATTTAATAAGCCACGGATTTATCTTAGCAGCTAATAATTCACCATGAACATACAAAGAGTTATTCCAAACTATTAAAACCATATTTTTTCTATCAATTTTATCTTGTGAATAAGCATTAAATACTATATATCGTTTCTTTTCTCTTAATGCTGGTGGTAATATTTTTAATTTCATATTCTCATTATTTTTTTTAATTTATTCTATTTTTCTAACACCATTTACAATAAAACTTTCTTTATTATGAATATCTACAATAACTTTAGATGGAATGTTTGATATTGATTTATTAACTTCAGAAGTAGTCATATTAAACAGATTTCCTAAAATTTTAATTGCTCGTGGAGTACGTAAATCATAGATACTTTTTGTGCCACTATTAATCATTAAATTAAAATGATATTTTTCTTTAATAAGTACAAGTTGAATTATTTGATTTAATAATTTTGCTTTATAATATCCTTTATTTCGTAAAATATCCATATAATCAATGCTTATTGTTGTATTATTATCACAAGCTTTTCTTGCTAAAATATGATTCATACCACTATTTTGTTTGTTATTATAGGGATGTTCCAAAATTTTTACTTGTGGTGTTTCAAGAGCAATTCTATTTATTGTTGGATCACCACCATATACACTAATAACATCACTTATATTTAGATATTTTTGTGATAATTTGTGAATATGATTTGGATTTGTTGTTTTAATACGTGCCCCATGATATAACTCAAGATCACATATACTTTTAAGATCTTCTACTTTTTGTTGTTCTGATTCAAATTTGTCAGTTTCTGTAAATATTATTCCACCAGTAAAACCTAATTGTTCTAATGTGATTAATATTTTTTCATTTGCTGGAATATTACAATCGTAAAAATTAGTCATTATTATTTTCTCTAAAATTAATTAAAAAATTGTTCTGCAATTTTAAGTTGATTTTTTTTATTTGCAGGATAAGCTGCTATTTTTATTTTTACATGGATAGCATCACCATGTTTTACTAATTTTAAGTTTTCATTATATGATTCTTGTTTATCAAAGCGAAGAAATAAATTTCCTGTTTCATCTATTCTATTTTTAAGTTCGTTATTTATAGTTTCTTTGTCTGTCAATGTTAAATTGTTATTTAAGAATTCTATGATTTTTCTGATGTCTCGTTTTTTTTCTATTTTGTCTGATAATACAATTATTGTATTATCTTCTTCTTCAGGTGTAGTTTCAGTAGGTAAACTATCAGGAAAGATAAAGTTTATAGAAGATTTAACCTTCTCTTTATCTTCGGTCTGATATAAGAATACTCTGTAAGATATGTTATGAATCATTATCTTACCTTTTCAGCACCTTTACCTTTATGTCTTAGTCCTCTTCCTTTTTTACCAGTACTTGTTAATCCTCTAAATACTCTTCTGGTATGTTGTTTTTCACATATCCAGTTGATTTTTGGATCATTTTTAATTGTACCGCATTGTGGATCAACTAAGATTACTTCATAATATTTAGCTTTACCATCTTCCCATACCCAGTATGAGTTAAGTACTTCCATGTTTGGATATTTTCTTGCTACACGTTCTTCAGCCATTCTTTGAATGGATTTTTTACCTGTTATTTTATTAACACCCATTCTTTTTGGATCTCTTCCTTTTTTAAATCGTGATTTTCTTCTTGATCCTCTTCTAACTCTGATACGTGCAATTACATATCCTTTTTTTGCTTTGTATCCTAAACGTCGAGCTCTGTCAATACGTGTTGGTTTATCTACACGTTTTATTACAGGTTCTCTTCTCCATTTAGGTAGTCTTTCTTGCATTACTGCTTTTATATAAGATTCACTTGGGTTTTTCCAAGCATCTTTCATATATTTGTACATTTAATTTTACACCTCATTGTTCAGCCGTTTGGCCACATCCAATTTTTTTTTAATCTAATGGTATAAGAAAGATAATAAATATAAAAGAATACAATATATTTCCTTTTATTAAATATTAAGCTATTATCTCATTTATTACTTATTTTAATAAACTATTAATTCTTAAATTAAGAAATTATAAATTTATTTTTAATATAAATAAAAACGAGAAAAATAGTTTCTATACTATAAATTATATCTAAATAATATAATATAAACTTTGCTAATTACTACTGTCAACTTAAAGATTTTATTATGTGATTAGTTATAGTAAATATTAATATGGTAAGAAAATTTAATGATTATTATTTAATATAAATTTAATTAAAATAAGAAATAACAACTAATTCTTTTTATAATAAATGGGGTAAAGTAGTATGATAACAGAAAATTATGATCCAAAAGGTAGACTTGAAGCATTAATTGATGCAATATATGCAATAGCTATGACAATAATTATATTGGAAGTTAGTGCTCCTGTTTTAGGAACAATACATTCTACTGGAGATTTAAATACATTTTTAATTGGAGTAATACCTGAACTTATGATGTATTGTGTAACTTTTTTACTTCTTGGTGGTTTTTGGTATATTAATCATATTTTGTATTTAATTGAAAAAGTAGATAAAACATTAATTATCTTAAATATTTTACTTTTAATGTTTATTGGTATGGTTCCATTTTCAACTACAATTATAATTGAATATGGAATATATCCAACAGCATCAATATTTTTTGGAATAAATATTCTTTTGATAGAACTTATTAACTTTTTAATTTATTTTTATGCATTTAGGAATAAATTATTAGATGAAAGTATTTATGTACATATTCAGGATAATAAACCTAAAAAATTTAAAGAAAGATATGTAAATAAACCTAAAATTATTTATTTAGCATTATTTATACCAACTTTAATGTGTATATTTATTTCAATATTTATTGATTCACGACTTGGGATTTTATTATATGTCTTTATACCATTTTCAATATTGATGTTGATTAATCCTTCTAATATTGAAAAACATATTAAAGAACATAGAAAAAAAAGATTTCTAAAATAATAATTTGAAATTATCTAAAACTATTTAGATAATTTTTTTTTTTGGATTTTAATAGTAACTATTAGATTATATCTATGATTTTTTTTGATAGTAGTTTGAGTGTCCAACAAAAGTCATTTTTTTTTAGAAAATTTTATTGATAATTGCTAAAAATAAAGATTATTCTTAGTCTTTTTCATTTAACAATTTGGATTTTTGTCACATACTATAGTTTATTAATTATTATTCTGATAATATAGAATATAATATGCTGGTTGCTTTTGTAAATGCTGGTTTTCCTGAAATTAATAACACAATTTTTAATACATCCATTATTTCATCACGTGTCATGTTGAATTCTTCAATTCCACTTTTTATTTGTTTTTTAATAGCTATATCATTATTTTGAGCTGATACTAGTGCTATTGCTATTAATTTTTGAGTTCTGTAATTTAAGATTTTTCCATTATACACAGTATCATTTAATGATACTATTTCTTTGTATAATTCGGGGTAATCTTTTTTAATATAATTCATTCCATTACTATAAAATTCTTCATTTTTCATAGAAAATCATATCCTTGAATTTTTTTTTAATTAATATTATTAATAGTAACTATTATTTATAGTTTATTTTAAAAAAAGATAATTATATATTAAAGGGGTTGAAGAAAATAAGATGATTATAATGGACCTCTATTTTCTCTACCTTCTCTTATTCCAGTTCCAGCTTCTTTTTTCATAAGTTTAGGTTTAAATAACATTTTAACAACATTTTCTGCATGTTGTGTTGCTCTATTGTATGCTAATTGTTTAAGATCTTTATCATCTTTTCCTTCATCTTCATGTACAAATACTTCGATAATATGGGTGTTTGTCATAAGTTGTGCTTGAATAATTCCTGTTGAAGCTTCATGTGCACATATTTTGTCTTGTTTTTCTTTTCCAGGCATTCCAAAAGCCATTACTAAGTCGCATTTTTCTTCTTCAATTAGTTTTTTAGATGCTACAGGTAAATCTTTAATTCCAGGTACTACTGTTTCTATGAATGTTATATTTCCTTGGTGTTGTTTTATTTTGTTTATTGCAGGGGTTGCCATATCATACATTGCAAATGTTGTACTACAAATTCCTATTTTTGTCATTATTTTTCACACTTCTATTATCTAATATTGTGTAACTATTTATTTCTTATTTCTTTAACTTCAAATGATTTTTTAAGATTTTCTAGATCTATATATCCACTACGATAAATTTCTCCTGTGGTCAAATCATTTACAATAACTTCTGCTGGAGCAAAGATATCTGATGGTATTTTATAGAAATCATTATCTGCTTCTTTTAATATTTCAATAAATTGTTTTCCATATCCAGTTGATGCTGATGAAGGTAATTTTGTTGCTAATTCTTCTATATTATCATTTTCATCAGAATTCAAGTAATAATATGTTCTTCCTCCAAATATGATTGCATCATTAGTTTTACCCATTGCTTTTAAATTATCAGGGTCTACTGGTGAAATAGGAGTAATTCCTGCAGCATAACTAATTTTTGTAACATCAAAATCTAATATTTCTTTCATTTTGTAGATTCCATTTTCAATACTTCTTCCAGATATTTGCATTGCTCCTACTAAAGATGCTGTTGGTGCTACAAGTAAAGTTAAATTTTCAGTTTTAACACTACATTTTTTAGCAATATATTCAGCTACTTCATTTGTTGGTAATTTATCTGATTCTAATGTAATTATTGCAAGATCACTTGTTTCTTTATAACCTGTTTCTTCATATATTGGGTCTTGATTTTTTAAATGAGTTCTTCCCGGTCCTGAAGCTATTGCATAAAAGTCCCCTATTTCTATTTTCCATGAAGCTTTTTGAGCACCAAGTGTTGATAATGCAGGAAAATCTGTTTTTACTTTCACAGCAGGTATTGCTATAACATCACTTAAATCTCCTGGTATAGAAATTCCTACATCAGATATTCCTCCAAGACATACTTTAATATATAATTCTCCACCTTTTATACTACCTTTAGCATTTACTCCACAGTCAATTACTGTTGTACCATTTTCTAATGTACTTTTTATTAAGTTATATTTGTCAGCATCAGCAATCATTTTATCAACAATTTTCTGTGCTTCTTTATTCATACTTTCAACCATTATATCTATTCTCCAATTTTTATTAATATAATTTTTAGAAAAATTAATATTAAACTATTAATTGTTAATTATTATGTTTTTTATTATGTTTTATTTTTTTTGAAGTATTATTTAATTTTATCTTTAGCTTCATTAAAATTAACTTCATAAATATGTGCACTTATAGAATGAATAATAATAGTGCCTACATCAACACCTACTTCTTTAGCTACAAAACTAGCAAGATGACTAAGTGCAACAGCATTAGCAAACCAAGCTCCATAAATGTCATGTGATCTCCATAAAGCACTAGTACGTAATTTACCATCTCGAATCTTAAAATCAACAAGAATCATGCAGGGAACTTCATCATTTTTTGTA
This sequence comes from Methanobacteriaceae archaeon, assembly GCA_030539615.1. GTDB lineage: Archaea > Methanobacteriota > Methanobacteria > Methanobacteriales > Methanobacteriaceae > Methanosphaera. The sequence continues at coordinate 16,877 of JAUNXU010000001.1, forward strand.
TCAAGAACTTGATCCCATGTGATAGAAATAGCTCGACGAGTTTCTTTACATTCTTTCATTCTATCAATAGCAACTTTTATCTGATCTACATTATTAAAATGTTTTCTAAGACGATTACCATAAGTATAAACAAAATCCATTTTGTCATCAGAAAGAAATTGTTCAGAATATTTTTCAAGTTTTTCTCCATTCCAAAAATATCCTTCTGGAGGATCACAATTTAATGGATCTCTAATTTCAGTTACAATATCTAATATTTCACGAGTTTTAGATCCTCGTTCATCATTAACATCTTCACCTTCAATAATGATTTTTTTAACAAGTGTTTCCCATCCCTGACTTATACTATTAACTCTAACTAATTTTGCCATATTAAAAATCAACCTCTTAATTAATTATATTGTATTTTGTTATACTTCAAATTTTTTAGCAGTACTATTTAATAATTGTAATTTGTTATAAACAAGATTGTAATCTAATAATCTCATACCACAATCAGGATCAATAATTATATTTTTATTATTTATAATATCTGTAACTTTTTTAACAGTATTAAAAACAGTCTCTTTATTATCAATTTCTTTTAATTTAGTGTCAATACAACCAATACTAATCATACTATCACCAATTTTGTTTTTATTCATTTGAAGAGTATCAATATTACCTGAAACACCTGCAAATTCAAAATCAAAAAAATCAAGATTAAAATCTAAAACATCACCCATATTTTCTTTTAAATCTCCACAAATATGTATACCTATCGGAATTGTAATATCTTCAGTAATAATATCAATAGAATCTTTTGAAATAGATATGTCAGTAACTCCAAGAGCAATAAATGGATCATCAATTTGAATCATTGAAGCTCCAAGTTCTTCTAAATAAACAACATATTCATGAATAGCAACAGCCATATCATAAATAGCATCTTCTTTAGATTCATAAAAACCATCAATAACAGAAGAGTTAATTAAAGTAGTAGGACCTGTAACTAGACCTTTAATACCTTTTGCAGTATGGTCAAATAATTCATCTTTATCTGCATTTAATTTAAATTTATTATCAATAGATGATGCACTTTTAAAACAAGTTTTAAAATCATCAGAAATATTTTTATAATTATGAGCTGGCATTATACGACCTTTTATAAATGCATTATTGTCAATAATATCTATACCATTGATAGGTTTGCAAAAAATATCAATCATACTTCCTCTAACTTGTCCATCAGTAATTAGATCAAGATTACATGTTGTTTGACATTTAACTGCTTTTTTAATACTATATTCATAGTTCTTATAAATTCCTAAAAAATCTTTAAATTTATTAATTGTGCCTTTTGGATAAGAATCTATTACAGGAAAACTTCCAACAACACTAGTTATAACATTCATAATAATCAAAACCTCAAAAATTTTAAATTTAAAATAAAATAATATTAAAACAAGAATTAAGTATTGTTTTTAAAAAAATAAAAAAATAAAAAAAGTTATTTAACGTTTAGTTGATACAACATTACTCATTATAAGAGCACTTATAATTATAAATGTTACAAGAGCCGAACCATTAATAGTTCTGTTGATAATAAAGAATCCTAATATTGTTTGGGCAATAAAACCACTTAAAGAACCAATAAGCAGTGCTTCTCGACCAATATATCGATTATCTCCTTGTTCTCTTTTTTCCCGATATTTATACAATATTTTAAGCCCTACTATAATTACTAATAATATCCATGCTATAATGAATATAAGTGCAATGTATCCGAAATCAAATCCAAAACCATAAATTCCAGGTAAGAAATAATCAATTACATCTTTTTTAGTTACAAGAACACCATAAAACAATGGGAATGGTAAACAGAATAATGTTACAAATGTTAATGGTAATGAAATATAACCATCACTATTACCAAGACCTGCAGCACCCCAATAAGTTGAATTAGCTGTATGACCTGTTGCTGTAGCACCGTTTAGCACCATTTTAAGACTAGGTAATACATTAGTGTCCATACGTGTAATTCTTGACATTGGACTTAAAATTTCCATATTTAATACTTGGGATATAAGTTCAAATAAACCAAATAATAATAATACACCCACTACTAATAAGAGTATTGTCTTAATATCCACGAAAGATTTTTTACGAAATGATTTACTTATTATGAAAAATCCAGAGATAAGACCAATTGCTAGCATTATGATAAAATCACGATGAACCATACCACCAAAGATTGCAATAGCAATTATTAACAAGGCAATAAAAATCTTTAAATTAGTGATTTTAACACCTGTTTCTTTCATCATTGGCAGTATACTCCACGCCGAAATAGTGGCCACTATGGCTATTGGTCCATAGGGATGAGTAAATTCGTGATGCGATAAAAAAGGAAGCATCAAACTAATAGCATCAAAACCAAATAATAATGTTATACCCACACCAACTACAAGACTAAGTAACAATACAATACTTAATGATAAAGGTATAAAATTTAACAATAATAAAATACCAATATGTACAAGAATTGCAAACTCAAGTATAAGTGCTAGATGTGATTGAGCTATTAAAAACATTCTTTAATAGAACCCTCCTTTTATATATTATATTAAATTATACTAATGATTAAATATTTAATATTCTTTTATTAATCTTTTTTTTAAAATAGAAAATATAAAATCTGTATCATATTTAAATACTATATATCATCTATGTTAATTTTAATTTAAATAAGTATCCTAAATAACAAAGAAAAAATATAAATAATTTATATAATAAAAATATTATTATATCTTATTGAAAAATAAGTAAGGGCTAGTAGCTCAGCTTGGTAGAGCGTCGCCTCGGCATGGCGAAGGCCTCGGGTTCAATTCCCGACTAGTCCATTAATGTCTATTTTTTTTAATTTACTATAAATAATTACTTAAAATAAATATTTAACTTTTTATACTATATATTGTATCAAGTACGATTTGCTTTAAATCATCGGTTTTTATTTTATTATTATCATTAGATTTCTTTAGTAATTTCTCAGATAATTCTATAATTTCATTAAGATTTAATGATCTATTTAATAACCCTTTTTTCTCATAATATTTATCTACTGCTAATTGTTTTCCAGGATAACATGAAATTACAGGAGTACCTATTAGTGCTGCTTCACGATTCATAGTACCTCCAGCACCTATTATTAAATCACATTTTTTCATAAGGCTAAATGTATCAAGAGGTGTTTTTAATAAATAAATATCTGTGTCATTTTTAAATATTTGACTTTGTTCTTTAAATCTAGGAAGTACTAATATATTAGCTTGATCTTTTAATGATTCTATTATTGGAGTTAACACTGATTTTGTACAATCTGCATCAAGATATGAAGCAAGTGATGGTTCAGGTCTCATTAAAATAGTTTTATCTTTTTTCAAGTTCAATTCTAACTCTTCAAATATATTATCATTATAAGTTATATTATCAATATGAGTAATTTCACAAGTACCATTATATCTAATGATTTTATTAGGATCTGCTCCAGCTTTTATAACATCCCATACATTTAATATTTCAGGAATTATTAAATTATCAACTAAAGGTAATGTTAATTTATTTGCAGCTATTGCATGTTCATTATCTAATATAAATATATTAGGTATTTTTAAACCAAACGCTACTCGAGGCATTTCTATTGAATGTTTTGCTATAGCTATATCAATATCTTGATTTATTATAAATTCAGATAATTCATAAGCACGTTTAGTACTATTTAATAATTTTTCTTTTAATGTTACACCATGTTTTCCAATTGAAGTATAATTTAAACCTAAAATATCTAATAAATCTTGAATATCTGAAAATTTACGTGTTGTTATTATTACTTCATGTCCATCTTTTTCTAATTGTTTTATTATATTATGAAAAAAATGTACATGGGGTGTATTTACTATATCAATCCATATTTTCATTTTATTATGCCCTTATATTTTTTTAAGAAATTAGTAAAATAAATTTAAGAATAAGAAAAATTTATCCTTTAAATTTATTAATAGTTTCTATAATGGTATCAACACCTTCTCCAGTTTTTAAACTACATTTAACTACTGGAATTTTAGGATTTATTTTTTGAATATCTTCTACCATTTTATCAGCATCAGCTCCTACAGCATCTGCTAAGTCAACTTTATTTACTATTGCAAAATCAGCATCATCTCTAAATATCATAGGATGTTTTTCAGCAGTGTCATCCCCTTCTGTAACACTTATAATAACTATTCTTATATGGGATCCTAATATAAAATCTGTTGGACATATAAGATTTCCTACATTTTCAATAAATAATAATGAAATATCATTTAAATTAATATCCGGTAATGCATGTTCTACTAAATGTGCATCTAAATGACATTCTTTACCTGTATTTAATCCAACAACAGGAACATTTTTATTTTCAATTCTTTTTGCATCAAATTTACTTATTATATCTCCAGCAATAACACCTATATTTTCATCCATTTTATCAATAAGAGTTTCCATAAGTGATGTTTTTCCTGAACCTACTGCACCTACAAGATCTATTGCATATACATTATTTTCATTGAATATTTTTTGATTTTCTTGTGCTAATTCTTTATTTGCTTTTATTATATCTTTTTCTATTTCTATACTAGCTATATTATGCATCATCTTCCCTCTCTATTTTTATTGTTTTAACATTACATTCTCTACCTTGAATAACTTTTACATTAGTATCATTACATTTTGGACACTTTGCAGCTGCTAATAAATGATTCATTTCATCATCGGTTTTAGTTTCACCTTTATAATCACAGTTTTGACATTCAATTTTAATAGGTAACATATTAATATTCATCTTTGTATTTTCAAGTAATGTGTCTTTACTTAATACACCTATCATAAATTTTAATTGTTCTGGATTAAGCATTGTAAGTTCTCCAATTTCAAGTGTAGCTTCTTTTATTTCTATAGCATCATTTGATTTTGCAGTATTTAATATAGCATTTACCATACTATCTGCCATTGATAATTCATGCATTCTTTTTTTAACTCCAGTAAATTCTACTATTTTTTCTTATAATAATATTATCTGTTTTTTATTATTTATTCTATTTTTTATAATAATCTTCCTACTATATTTTTAAATATTTTTTAGATTTTTAATTATATCAAAAATATTTTTCTAAAGATATAAACTTTTAAAAAGCTATGGGTACTGTTATAAATCTTAATAAATAAAGTCTTTAATTTGAAATTTAACTTTAAAAAAAGAGTATATATTTATATTCATTAGATAATTTCTTTTTAAAATTAATAATAATAATAAATTATATTTATTTTTAAAAAATTTCAATTTAAATAATCAATTATAATTTTATTTTAAGATTATTAATACAATATTTAGTAAATTAATATTGAAATGATTAGGTTAATCTATATATTAAATCTTATTTTTGTCTAAAAATTTAATCATAGAATATTATATTAGTTTAATAACATATATAGTTTAATAAGTATACTAAGAAATTTATCTACAAATTATGAAAATTGTAGATTTTTTTAAAAAAAAGATAAAAATATTCTTAATAGTTAAATTTATGAAAAATAACTAAAAATTAATCAGGTATATAGGAGAGTAAAAAAGAAAATGGTAGTAATTGGGGGATCAGCAAGTCAAAAATTAGCAGCTGAAATAGCAACATATTTGGATGATAAATTAGCTTTAATAGAAACAAAAAAATTTCCTGATGGTGAAAGATATATTAGAATTAATGAAAAAATTAATTCTGATGAACAAGTAATAGTAGTGCAATCTACAGGATATCCTCAAGATGAAAACATACTAGAATTATTATTTATACTTGATACATTAGAAGATATGAATATAAAAGAAATAATATTAATCTCACCATACTTAGGTTATAGTCGACAAGAACGCAGATTTAAAGATACTGAATGTATATCCGCAAAAACAATAAGTAAATTAATAGAATCAAGAAATATAAAATCATTAATAACAGTAAACTTACATGAAGATAGTATTAGAAACTTCTATGAAAAACCCGTCTATAATTTATCAGCAATGCCTGCAATAGTAAAATATTTAAAAACACATCAAAGTAACATAATTAAAAATAAACCAGTGATACTTGCACCAGATAAAGGAGCATTAAATTTTGCAAAAGATATAGCAATAGATTTAGATACTGAATATGATTATTTAGAAAAAGTAAGATTATCTCCAGAAAAAGTAGAAACTAAAACAAAAAATATTGATGTAACAAATAAAGATGTTATTATAATTGATGATATAATAAGTACTGGTGGAACAATTGTTAATGCAATAAAAATTCTTCATAAACAAAAAGCTAAAGATATAACAGTGATATGTGTACATCCTGTATTTGTTAATGATGCAATTTTAAAAATATATGCTGCAGGAGCAAAAGATATCATTTCAACAAATACATTAAAAAGTGATGTTTCAAGTATAAGTTTAGCAGAATTAATTGCAGAAAAAATAAAATTAATTATAAATTAAAATTTAAAAAAAAAGATAATTAAAAATTATCGGTGAGGATTAAATGATTTACTTTTTCTATCATTTTTTTGTCCTCGTTTAGGTTTATAATTTTTTCTATCATTATATTTTTTATCATAACCTTTATTATTACCTTTTTTACCTTTTTTACGTGACGAATTAGATGTTTCTTCTCTTTTTTGACGAGGTCTTGCTGGTTCTACATTTACATGTTTATTATTTATACGGCCACCATTAATGAAATTATAGAAATCAGTAGAACTTTTTTCAGGAACTTCAATAAATGAAAAGTTTTCAAGAATATCGATACGGCCAATATTAGAACTGGATAATCCAGTTTTTTCTGATACTGCTCCAATAATATCTTTGGCTTTAATTCCTTGTTTTCTTCCAACATTTATGAAAAATCTTACATATCCTTCTTTTGCACCAGTTTCTCCAAATTCTTCTCTAGCTTCTTTTCCTTCATCCATTACATCATTTAATAAAGCTGCAGCAACATCAATTGAACCATAATCTTCTTTAACTAATTTTTCAATGATTTTTATTTCTTTAGTTAGATCTTTATTATCAACTATTGTTTTGATTTTTTCGATATAATTTTCTTCTTTGATTTTTTTAACATCAGTTACTGATGGTATAGGCATTTGTTCAATTTTTGTTTTTGCATAACGTTGTATATCTCTTAATTGGTATATTTCTCGTCCAGCTACAAATGTATATGATTTTCCTGTTTTTCCAGCTCTTCCTGTACGTCCTATACGGTGTACATAATATTCGTTATCATTTGGCACGTCGTAGTTGAATACTGCTTCTACTCCTCCAACATCTATTCCTCTAGCCGCTACATCAGTTGCTACTAATATATCAATATTTCCATCCCTGAATTTTTTCATTACTCGATCTCTTTGTTTTTGTGTTAGATCTCCATGTAATCCATCAGCTAAATATCCTCTTACTTGTAAGTGACTTACTAATTTGTCTACTCTACGTTTTGTGTTACAAAATACTAATGATAAATTGAAGTGGTGAATATCAAGTAAACGAGATAATAATTCTATTTTCATTTTTTCTTTTACTTCAAAATATTTTTGATCTATTTCAGGTGTTGTTAATTCTTGGTGGGTTACTTTAACAACTTCTGGATTGTTTTGGTATTTTTTTGTTAATTCTAATATTTCTTTAGGTAATGTAGCACTGAATAATAAGAATTGTCTTTCTTCAGGAACATCATTAATTACATATTCAATATCTTCTCTGAATCCCATATCTAACATTTCATCTGCTTCATCTAATACCATTATTTTTACAGTACTCATATCGAGAGTACCTCTATCAATATGGTCCATTACTCTTCCAGGTGTACCTATTATTACATGAACTCCTTTTTTAAGTGCTTTTAATTGTCTTTCAATAGGTTGACCACCATATACTGGTAATATATTTACTTTTGGGAGATATTTTGATAATGTTTTTAATTCTTCTGCTACTTGTATTGCTAATTCACGGGTAGGACATAGTATTAAGCTTTGTAAATTTTTATCATTTGGATCAACAGTTTCTAATATTGGTATACCAAATGCTGCAGTTTTTCCAGTTCCAGTTTGTGCTTGTCCTGTTATGTCTTTATGTTCTAATATTTTTGGAATTGCTAATGTTTGTATGGGTGTTGCTTCTTCGAATCCCATATCTTTTATTCCTCTGATCATTTCTGGTGATAAATCCATTTCTTTAAATTCGATTCTATTCATTAATTCCTCTCCTTATTTAATTTTCTTTCTTTTTTTTTTAAAAAATGTATTGATTTTGTTTTAAGTAGTGTATTGCAATTTAATTTATATTTTATGATTATTTTTTAATCTTGAATAAATTAATTGTATCTTTGAGTGTCCGATAAAAGTCATTTTTTTTTTTAGAAAATTTTATTTTTCAATTGTTAACTAAAGACTTTTTTTTAGTCTTTTCATTTAACATTTTTGGATTTTGTCGCACCCTCATTATTATTGAAAAAATAGTTTGAATTTTATTAATATACTTCTTTATTTTATTTTTAGAATTTTGTTAATAATAATTCTCTTTTTTATAATATAAATTGATTTATAGAAAATAGAAAATAAGTTTTATTTAGTATTTTTTATTTTTTTTGGTATTTTAATAAAATAGTTTAATAAAGATATTTTTTTTAGTATTGTCTTTTTAATCATTTTTTATTTTTTTTTTCAATTGTTTATAATAATACTATTTTTACTCTTTCTTATCTTTTATACTTTGCGGTTTTTAAAAAATAAATAGGGGGTATAATAGAATATTTATTCTATTGAATGAGTTACTGTTTTGGTGGGTATGATGTCTTTAGGATTTGGTACAACATCTCTAATTTTTTGTATTTTATTAGATGACATTTTCTTTAATAATTCTTCTTTTTTAGGACCTGTTAATGCATGTTCTAATACTTCATTTAATGTTTTTACAGGGATGATTTTTATTTTATCTTTATATTTTGCATCTATTAATACATCATCCATATTTGATGCTGGTATTAAAACAGTTTTCATACCTGATTCTGCAGCTGCTTCTATTTTTCCAGTTACTCCTCCTACAGGTAATACTGTTCCACGAACACTTAATGATCCTGTTAAAGCTAATGTTTGATCTATAGGAATATTTTCAATTGCAGATATTACTGCTGTGGCCATGGATACACTTGCACTGTCTCCTTCTACTCCATCATATGATTGTACAAATTGGATATGTATATCATAGTTAGATATATTTGTCCCTATATTCTTTTTGATAATAGCACTTACATTTTGCACAGCTTCTTTTGCAATATCACCTAATTTTCCAGCAGCTATTATTTTTCCTTCTTCTTTACTTTGTGATGGTGCAGCTTCTGCAGCTATTGGGAGGACAATTCCACTTCTATCTCCAATTATTGCTAATCCATTTACACAACCAATAACATCTCCTTGATTGCTAAATACACTGTAATCTTTTCTTTGTGTTATATATCTATCTGCTATTTGTTGTTCTAAAGTTCTTGCTTGTTTTCTAGCATTTATTACATGTTCAGCTGTAACTACAGAGTCATTTGTTTCTACTGCTAGATCTCCAGCAGCTCGTATTAATCCTCCAAGATCTCTTAATTTTAGTGTAAGTGTATCTTTTTTACCTGCTCTTCTTTGTGCTTCTTTTACTATTTCTTGTACTGCTTCATTTGTAAAATGTGGTATTCTTCCATCATTGTTTACTTCTTGTGCTACAAATTGGATGAGTTTTTCTCTGTTTTCAGGTGTATCTTTCATGGAGTCTTTCATGAATACTTCATATCCATATCCTCTGATTCTTGATCTTAATGCAATGTGCATGTCTTCTAAAACTTCTAAGTTTCCTGATGCTACTAGTACAAAATCACATGGTACTGGGTTTGTTCTAACCATTGCTCCACTACTTGTTTCACTTTGTCCGGTTATTTGGTATTCGTGTTCTTGCATTGCTGTTAATAATTCTTGTTGTGTTCTCATAGTCATAGTTCCAATTTCATCTATGTAAAGAACTCCTTTATTTGCTCTGTGAATCATTCCACTTTCGACACGTTCATGTGCTGGTGTTCCAAGACCTCCTGATTGGTATGGGTCATGTCTAACATCACCTAATAATGCTCCTGCATGAGCTCCTGTTGCATCTACAAAAGCTGCTGTTTTTTTATTTTCATTATTTACTAATAATTTAGGCATGTTTTGTTGACCTTTTGATCTAAATTGGTATAATCCGAAGAATACTATTCCTACAGCTATTATTGCTGTTAATAATTGGTTTGTCATAAATCCTATTGCCATAATCAAAGCAATTATGGCTATCATTATTAGGTTTTTTCTTTCTTCTTGGGCTTTAGCCTTTTGTTTTGAATGGTTTAGTATTTTAATACCTTCTCCAGCAGGCATTGTTCCAATTAATGGGACATTACTATCTTCTATATTCTGGTATACAAGTACATCTTGTAAATCTTCTGGAGGTAATAATTCTGCCATTGCTTTAGCAAGCATTGATTTTCCTATTCCAGGTTCTCCTATTAAAAGAACATTTCTTCTTTGTTTTGCTGCTTTTTTTATTGTTTCTACTGCTTCTTCTTGACCTATTATTTGATCTATTAATAATTTGGGTATATCTACTTCATTTGTGTTTTCATATTTATTGGTGAGGGTGGGTTTTTCTTCTTGATTTTCTGTTGTTTGGTTTTTAATGTTGTTTGAATTTTGATTTGGATCTATTTCGTCAGTGTTCATCATTGTTATTTTTCTCCTGTTTTTATTTTTTTAGATTATTTTTTTATAATTAGTGTTATATTCTATTTTTTATTTATTATATTTTTATTAATATATAATATTATAGTAACCTCTAGTATTTAAAATATTATTTTCAATTTTAAATTAAATATATTTGAAATTTAGTTTTAAAAAAAGCTTAACAAAACAAATTAATTTAAAATTCATTATAATAATATTAATTAAATAGTAAGGACATATTAAGAAATATAGATCAATTCAAGTTTAGATGAAAAAAAATTTAATAATTTTTTATTATTGAAAAAGGAAGAAAAAAATATGAAATATATAATGTTTCTAGGAACATCATCAAATGCTGGAAAAACATTAACGGTAGCAGCATTATGTAATATACTATCTAAAAGAGGATATAGAGTAACACCATTTAAATCACAGAACATGTCATTAAATTCATATACAACAAAAAATAATGAAGAAATGTCTATAGCTCAATTTATGCAAGCTGAAGCAGCAGGAATAGAACCAAGTTGTCATATGAATCCTATATTATTAAAACCAAAAGGTGAATTTACGTCACAAGTAATAATGCACGGAAAACCTGCAGGTGATATGGAATTTGATGTGTATCAAGATAAATTTAGGGATACAGCTATAAAAGCAATAGATGAATCATTAGAAATACTTAAAAAAGATTATGATATTGCAGTAATGGAAGGTGCTGGATCACCAGCAGAAATAAATATGTATGATAAAGACATAGCAAATATGTATATGGCTAGAATAACTGATGCTGATGTAATATTGGTAGCTGATATAGATCAAGGTGGTGTATTTGCATCTATTGTTGGAACATATGTATTATTACCTGAAGAAGATCAAAAAAGAATTAAAGGAATAATAATAAATAAATTTAGGGGAAATGCAGACGTACTTGAATCTGGTATAAAAAAAGTAGAAGAAATTACAAAAATACCAATAATTGGAATCATACCATTTGATGAAAAATTAAATTTACCTGAAGAAGATTCAGCATCATTAACAGAACATCAATTTTCAAAAAATGAAAAAATAAATATAGGAACTTTACGATTACCTAAAATTTCAAATTTTACAGATATTGATCCTTTGGATTTTGAACCAGATGTTGGAATAAAAATGATGGATATATGGGATACTTCAACAGATATTGATGCTTTAGTAATACCTGGAACTAGAAATACAATCGAAGATTTAATTGAATTAGAAAAGATAGGTGCATTTGAATACATAAAAGAGATGTCAAAAGAAGTTCCAATAGTAGGAATATGTGGTGGATATCAAATGTTAACAAATAAACTATTTGATAAAAAACATAAAGAATCTGATAAATCAGTTACAGAAGGTATAGGATTAATTGATGCAAAAACAGAATTTGGTCTTGTTGATAAAGTAATAACACAAAGTTATGGGACAGTATGTTCAGAAAATAGTATGGGTGTTAATCAAGGTATAAAAGTCACAGGTTATGAATTACATGAAGGAATTACTGAATTAAAAACAGCAAAACCATTAATAAAAATAGCATCAGGTTATGGAAATAATCCTAATAAAGACTATGATGGTGCAATACAAGGTAATGTGTGTGGAACATATTTTCATGGAATTTTCCATAATTTTGAATTTAGAAGAAGTTTTACGGATATGTTAAGACAAAAAAAGGGATTAGAACCATTAGGATTTGAATTTGATGGATTTGATGATAATAAACGAGTAAATTATGATCGATTAGGGCAATTATTCTCAAATAATGTGGATATGACTTTCTTTGATAATTTATTAAAATAATTTCTTTTTTTTTTATTTTCTAAATAAATTTTTAACTTTTTCCATTGCATTAGTTTTAACAAGAACTGCTATTTTACTTTTATATTTTAATATATCTTCATCATTAGGTATTTTAACAACATCTTCTGATTCATATATGGCAATAATAATATATTCAGGATCTGGATTAAAATTTGATATTGGAATATCTATTAATTTTTTATTTGTTACTGTTAATTCAATAATTTCACCTGTTCCTTTTCCAAAATTGGCAAGAATTCCTACTTGGGGTCTTCTTATTTCACGTTCAAGAAATGCTACAGCAGTTAGTTCTGGATTAATAGTATTAATTTCTAATTTTTTAAATAATTGTTCATGTTCAGTTGTACTTATACGGGCAACAGTTTTTTTAACTCCATGATCTTTTGCTAATATGCAACTAAATAAATTTACAGCATCATCACCACTAACAGCTATGAAAAAATCAGCTTTATCAATATTAGCTTCCTGTAATAGTTGTTCATGTGTTCCATTACCTTTTAAAATCATACAATCTAATTCTTCTCTAAGATTAATACAAGTATTTTCATTTTTTTCAATTAGAGTAAGATCAACTTTATTATCAAGTAATGATGCTAATTTATAGCCTACTCTACCAACACCTAAAATTATACCATACATACTTTTTTTGTTCCTTTAATTATATACTTAAGAAATTTTATATCATATTTATTTTTTAATTAATTATCTTTTAAAATTAATAAAATACACGAAGCTTTGACATAAATAATATTTCTAATATCATATATAATATTTTTCCTATTTTTTTCAATGAAAATATTTTTTTTTTAGAATAAACTTTTAAATAAATAGTTGTAAATCAAAAAAAGAATAAATTGGAATGAAATATAACTAACAAAAATATTAGTTATATTCATTATTATTTATAATCCTGTTAAAGGTTTAGCTAATGTAAGCATGACAATAATTGTCAATATAATTCCAACTATAATAATTGGAACTCCACCTTTAAGGATTTCTTTAACTTTAACATAATTTGTACCATAAGCCATTGCAACTGTTGGGTCTGCCATAGGCATAGTAAATGATAATGAACAAGCTATAGCTATAGGAATAGCATAAGTAGCTGGTAATAAATTAGTACTTTCAGCTAAAGTAACAGATAATGGGATTAATACTGCTGCTAATGCAATATTACTCATTAATTGTGTTAAAATAACACCTACAATCATGAATATGATCATAATAATTATTGGTGAAGTACCTGCTCCTAAAAAACTAATTAAATTATCAATTAACCATGTTGCAGCTCCACTATTTAATAATACTGAACCAAGAGATAATGCTCCTCCAAAGAAAATTATAAGTCCCCAATCAAGTTCAGATTGAACATCTTCCCACTTAATAATTCCAAATATGAAATATAAGGAAGCACCAATTAAAGCAACAGAATATGTATCAACACCAGTGTAATTAGAAGTTAACCATAAAATTATAGTAAATATTAATATTACAGCAGTAACTTTTTCAGTTTTAGTAACTTTTCCAAATGAATCTAATTTTTCTTGAAGAGTATTTTTACCTCCAACAATTCCTTCAACTTCAAATGGGAATACGATTGGTAAAAATTTCCAAATAACTAATAATAAAACAATAGCTAATGGAAATGCAAATATCATCCAAGAAAGGAAAGATATGTTAGTATAAGCTGCAGCCATAAGGTTTGGTGCAGTCCCAATTTGGGTACCAAGACCACCAGCAAGAGAAGCAAAACAAGCTCCTAAAATCATAGTTTTAGCAAAATTACTATTACCCTCTTCTGGATTTTTAACTCCCATTAATTCAACAATTTCTTTAATAATAGGCATTAACATTGCAAATGCAACAATGTTTTCTATCCATGCAGAAAGAAGTCCTGTTGCAAAAACAGCAGTAAATAATGATCTATTTGGTGTAATACCTATTTTGTTAAGTAAAATATATGTTAATCGTCTAGCAAGTCCACTTTTTTGTATAGCTAATGCTAATACAAATCCACCAATCATTAAAAAAATAATTGGATTTGCAAAACCTATAGCAGCATCTTCAAATGAACAAACACCTGTTAATGGTTGTAAAAACATTAATATTAATGATGTTACAGCTAATGGAACTGGTTCAAAAGCCCACATAAATACTGCAAATACAAATAGACTTAAAGCTGCGTGACCTGCGGGATTCAAACCTTCTAATGGAATTAACATAACAATTACATAAGCAATAATACTTATTAATAAGAATTTTATTTCTCTTTTTGTTATTTCGATAATATTGACTCCTATACTTTTATTCAATATTAAAATTAAAAAAATTTAAGTAAATTATTAAGTCTATATAAATTTATATATTTATTTACTAATTATTAATTCTTTTGAATTGATTGAATATTTATTCAAAATAGATGGTAAGCTTAAACTATGATTGGATAAAGAGTTTTGATACTAAAACTTCTAAATAATCTTTTTTTTAATCTAAAATTCTATTTAATTAATAAAAAATAATAATAAATGTATATTATCTTGAAAATATATAAAAGATAGGATATAATTTATAATTAGAATTTTTTAGAAAATATAAAAAGTTGTCTTTTGATTCAATTATGATTAGATATTTTAGTATTTAATTTTTAATTTATTATCTTTCAAAATTTGGTATTTGTGTTATGTTAAAAAAATTTCTAAAAATTTTTTGTATATCTAAAAATAGTTACATTTAAATACTATGATCAACAAACCTTTTGAATAGTTACTAATACTTATTTAGTATTAAAGTTTAAATTATTTGTGCAGCGTTAGTCCAGCCTGGCTAAGACTCTGCCCTGCCACGGCAGTGACTCGGGTTCAAATCCCGAACGTTGCATTATTATAGTTATTTTAGAAGCGGTTGTAGTCTAGTCTGGCTAGGACTTGGGCCTTCCAAGCCTACGACCCGGGTTCAAATCCCGGCAGCCGCATTTACCAATTTAATTAATTGTTTTTTTTACTAATTTTATTATGGATTACTTTTAGTACATTGCTTATTTTTTGAAAATAGTTTTTTTTTTAGTTTAATTTCTGTAAATAGATTATTGTTTATTATTTATTAATTGAGAATATTTCTTTAGAAAATTAATTTTTTTTAATGAATAAAAAAAATAGTTTTTAGGAGATTATTATAATGGGGTTATATTTGAGATACTTATTAATCTACAAAGATCTGTTTTTGTTATTACTCCAACAGCAACATTATTGTCATTTATAACTAATAATCCTGATATATCGGCTCTTAACATTAAGTTAGCAGCAGATTGTATATCTTCATTTTGATTAATAGTGTTTATTTCTTCAGTCATTATTTCTTTTATTGTGGTTTTATCTGTTTCTTCTTTAGATTCTAATGTTGCAAGTAGTGTCATTATATCATAGTAAGAAAGTATTCCTATTGGTTTTTCATCTTTATTGAATATGAATAGTCTACGAATTCCAAGTTCGTACATTTTTTTAAATGCTGTTGTTGGTGTTTCATCTATTTCTATTGTGTATATATTGGGATTCATTACTTCTTTGACTTTCATTTTTTATTCTCCTTTTTTTAGTTATTATTATATTTTCTTTATTTAAATATATTTTATTCTTTATTTATAAATAAATTTTAACTTAAATAAAATAAACTTTTTTTTATATTTTCATCGGTTTTTTATAAAAAACTATAAAAGTAATACAATAATAACTATTCTTATACCACTATTATATTTTATTATATGTTTATTGGTCTTAATTATTATTTAATATGATTTATTTTAAAAGTTTCTAATATGATTTTACATTAAATATAATATGATTAATAGTTAAATGGTATGTAGTTAGTAATTTAGTTAAATAAATTATTGTATGTTGTTTATTTGATTAAAATTATATTTATTAGTTTATTGGGAGAAAAAGGTGTTGTTATGAGAATAAGTATGTCACTGCCGAATAATTTATTGGCAGAATTTGATGACGTATTAAAAGAAAGAGGTTATCAATCTAGATCAAAAGGGATTAGAGATGCACTCAAAGATTATATTCTCCGTTATCAATGGATGAATCAAATGGAAGGTGAAAGAGTAGGAGTAGTAGCCGTAATATATGATCACCATTATGCAGGAGTAATGGAAGCATTTACAGATATCCAACATGATTATAGGGATTATATTAGTGCATCTATGCATATACATATGAATGATGCATATTGTCTTGAAATAATTGTAGTTAAAGGAGATATAGTATATATACGAGAATTAACTGAAAAAATAATGAGTCTTAAAGGTGTAGAACATGTTAAATTAACAAGTGCTGGCACTAATGAATTAGATGCAGTAAACTCGGAATTTTAATTATAATCTGGAAGATTCAATAGAAGAAAATTAATATACATATAATATTCTATAATTATCTTTTTTTAGAAAAAAATATATGATCAAAGTCTAAAATGTCAAATGAAACGATTAGAAAAAACTTTTATTTTGCAATGAAATAATATTTTTTTTTCTAAAAAATGACTTTTGATAGACACTCAAAAAAAATATATTCTAATTTTTAAATCATATTTTATAGTAAATACATTAAAATTATATAATTATTTTTTGAAATTTTATCTTAAACTTATTTTTAATATTGAAAAATTAATTAAAGAAAAATAAAAATAATAAATAATATGGCATATCATGATAATTTAATAAAAGATAAAAAAAGAGTTGAAGCATTTTATAAAGCAATATCTGAAAAATCACATGGAATAACTTATGATTTAGGAACTGGTAGTGGAATACTTGCAAAACAAGCAATTAAAACATCAAATAAAGTATATGCTATAGAAATTAGTCCTAAAACCATTCAAAAAGCAAAGGAAACATTAAAAAATATATCAAATGTCATAATAGAAAAACAAGATGCTAAAACATATAACTTTCCTGAAGCACCAGATACTATCATTTGTGAAATGTTAGATACTGCATTAATAGATGAAGAACAAGTACCTGTAATAAATAATACTCATAAATATAAAAAAGAAACAACAATTTACATACCTGAAGAAACAATAACAATTATTCAACTAATAAAAACTAATATTGTAGATATAACTTATTTTGAAGATAATAAACCTGAATATATTCCATTATCTAAAGAAAAAATATTAGATGTGACAGTTTTTAAAGAACACATAAATCCAAAAATAAATAAAGTAATAAAATTAACAACAGATGAAGATAACATTGTTAATGCAATAAAATTAACAACATACACTAAATTAACAAAAGAAATAATATTAAAACCAACACCAATGTTAAATCCACCATTATTTATACCATTAAATAAAAAAATAAGAACAACAAAAGGAAAAGAAATATTAATAAATATATCATATTCAATGGGGGGTGGATTAAATACTATCCAAACAGACATCAAATAAAATAATAAACTTTTTAGAAAATTATGAAAAATTAGTAATATTAGGAATAGGTAATCCATTAAGGGGTGATGATGGATTAGGTCCTAAAATATTAGATAAATTAAAAGATACTGATGAAAATAAAGTAGAGTTAATACATTGTGAATCAACACCTGAAAATCATACTGGTGAAATAAGAGAAACAAAACCAACACATATATTAATTATTGATGCAGTAGAAATTGATGAAAAACCTGGAACAATAATTAATATTAAAAAAGAAGAAATAGATTCATTTAACATATCTACTCATTCAATGCCTATTTCTTTTTTAATAACTTTTTTAGAAAAAACAATGAATACTAAAATATTAACGATAGGAATACAACCAAAACAAATGAATTTAACTAATACTATTTCACAACCTGTAACAGAAGCTATGGATGAATTAGTACTATTAATAAAAAATAATTTATAAGGAGAATTTAAATGAAAATATTGATAATAGGTTCACGGTTATTAGATGATATTGCTTGGTATACTAAGGAAAATAATGTAACAACTATTCTTTCAGAATCAAATATTAAAGCTGAAAATATTGAATTAGCAGATAAACATTATATTGTTGAAAGGGGTATGGAACAACCAAAGAATATAGCAATAAAAGAAGATGTTGATGCAGTAATACCATTAATAGGGATTGATCCTCCATTACCCAGTATAGGTCAATTAAAAGATGAATTAGAAGAAGATTATAATATACCAGTAATAGCTTCTGGATATGAAACAGCCTTATTAGCTGCAAATAAATATAATACTAAAAAATTTTTGGAAGAAAATGGTTTTAATACACCGCATTATGAAAAATTACAAAAACCATATAATATTGAAAATATTTTAACAGAATTACCTGTAGTATTAAAATCACCAGAAGGGCAAGCTGGTCGTGGTGTTAAAATAGCTTTATCAAAAGAGGATGTAAAAGAATTTTTAGATGAAAAAAATGAAGATCTCTTTCTAGAAAATTTTGTTGATGGATTTGAATTATCAATTGAAGTGTTACGTTGGAATAATCAAACTATAGCTTTAGCACCAATTTATAAAGGTAATACAACACTTGAAGGTACACATCCTTTACAAAAAATAAAACAAGCTCCATTTGATATGGGTAAAAATAAGGAATATTATCGGAAATTAGCAACAAAAATAGCAGATATTGTTAATTCAGAGGGGACAATGGATATTGACATATTGTATGATAAACATAGTGATAAAGAATATTTAATTGAATTAAATACTAGACCTAGTGGAACACGATATATGACTGCTGCAACAACCGGTATAAATCCTCTAACTGAATTAGTAAATATGGCTATTGGAACATTTAATACTAAATCTTTAGAAAAAAATATGAAAGAATATTTTGCTGCTGAAATACCTATAGGCGATTTTTCAAAAGAAAAATATAATCCGGGTATAAAATATTATTTAAATCCTGATTCATATATTATTCATGGTCCAGAACATTATAATAGAATAACAATAACTGCTAAAACAAAACAATCATTAAATAAAATTGTTTCTGAAACAATACCGGAATATATTAAAGAGCATAATATAACTACTTTATAATAAATCTTGTATGATTTATTATCCTTTTTTTTCTTTATTTAAATTAATAATCTAATAATATATATCTTATAAAAATTAAATA
This sequence comes from Methanobacteriaceae archaeon, assembly GCA_030539615.1. Classification (GTDB taxonomy): domain Archaea; phylum Methanobacteriota; class Methanobacteria; order Methanobacteriales; family Methanobacteriaceae; genus Methanosphaera. The sequence goes on from JAUNXU010000001.1 coordinate 36,696, forward strand.
TTTATATAATAATAAATCCTTTATTATTTAAGATAAAGTATTATAAGTTATATTTTTAAAAAAAATGATACTTTTTCCATTAAATTATAATGGCTAGTATATGAAATATTAGGAGATAATGAAATTGATTAATCAAGTAGATATATTTTTATTTATTTTAACGATAATAACAACAGCTTTGTTTACAGCTTTTGTTAGAAAAATATTGTTACTAGCTGATATATCAGATAATCCAATAATATCAGAACATAGGTCAAAGACAGGAACTCCCACTATGGGTGGTTTTGGTATATTATTAGGTATGTTGTTATTAACATTATTAACTATTAATATGAATGCAAATAGTTACTTAATAGTAACAACATTAATGATGATTGTTGGAGGATTCTTTGGTGCATTTGATGATCTCATAGGATTTAAAATAAAAGAATATCAAAAAGTTGTTTTGAATACAGGTACAACTAATTTACAAATAGGAAAATTAAATTTAGGTCCTGGTGAAGAAGCAAGAATAACTTCTGATAAAGCAAAAAAAGATTATAAACTATTAATTGCAGAAAATAAAATAAAATTAGTTGATGAAATACCAATAAAAAATGAAGAATCAGAATTACAAAAGATAGGGGTACAAATTTTAGTATCAGTATTCTTATTATTAACTGGACTAGTTTCAAGTACAATTTGGGGATTTGATTTAGGATTATTTATGATACCTTTAGTAATCTTTGCAGTTGTAGGTTCAATTAATTCAGTAAATTTAATTGATGGTATGGACGGTCTTGCAGCAGGAATAATTGGTATAGCTTCATTAGCCTCTGCTTTATATGCTTCTGTAATGGTTGGTTCTGTTTCAGCATTACCATTTATAATTATGTCTGGAGCATCTTTTGGATTTTTAATATTAAATAGTTATCCTGCAAAAATATTTATGGGTGATATTGGTTCTTTTGCTTTAGGAACAGGATATATAACTGCAGCATTAATTGGAGATACATTTATATTTTCAGTTATATTATTATCAGTACCAATAGTATCTATTCTTATAAGTTTATTACATCGAGCACATATTATAAAGTTACCAATTGAACCTTTACATCATGCATTAAATTATTATGGAATGTCTGAACAAAAAATTATAATTTTATATTGGGGCGTAACTTTAATAGTAGCAATAATTGCACTACTTATATTTGGAATAATATAAACACTGTAAGATAATCATGGAGTAATTTAAAGAATGGAAAATAATGATATTATAACAGCACAAAAATTGGCAAATAAGATTGAAGGCACATTATATGGGTCAAATAAAGAATTGACTGGTGATTGTACATTTCTTAATCAAGCAAATGAAAATGATATAGTTATAAGACATTGGATAAATGCTAAAGGAGTTGAAATAGCTCATAATAAGAAAGTATCTTGTCTTATAACACAAGATCCTCAAGATAATGCAATTCAAACTGCTGAAAAATTAGATTTGCCTTTAATTGTAACTAAAAAAATAGAATTAGCAACAGCAGCAATGCTTAATATAGCTGTGAATAAGTATGCAAAAGATGCAAATAAAATAGCAATATCTGGAACAAATGGTAAATCAACAGTATCTCATTTATTGTATACTATTTACAAAGATCTTAATTACAATACTTATACAAATACAGATGCTGAATCAGAAGGAAATACATTAATTGATCCGAGAGTTTCTTCAGAAATAACAAACTATTATAAAAAATATCATTATATTGATACACTTGTAATAGAAGTTTCTGAAGTTCAAGGTTGGTTTGATAGATTAATGGAAAAACATGCATATTATATGATATCTAGTTTAGAAGCAGACAGTTTAATATTAACAAATCTTGCAATGGATCATATAGGTATTGTAGAATCATTTGAACAAATAAAAGAAGAAATAACAATAGCTATTGAATCTTTAAATCAACAAGATAAAAAAACATGTTTAGTTTTAAATAATGATGATGATTTCATAAAATCTTTAGAAAATAAAGTTAATGATAATGTAGAAATAAAATATTTTGGAAAATACAATTCTAAAGATCAATTAGATATTTATTACAAAGATGGTGAAGGAATTTTTTCTGACAATGAATTATTAATAAAAGAAGAAGATTTACCATTTAATTTATGGCACTTTATACAAGATATAATGGCTGCATTATGTATTTGTAAATATAATCAATTACCTTCTGAAGATGTAGTAAAATCAATAAAAAATTATACACCATTAGAAAGACGATTTAAAACATTAAAAGAAAAACCATTAATATTGGATGATTATGCACACAACCCTTCCGGGATAATAGCAACAATAGAAAATAGTATGAAAAAAACAGAAGAACACACATATATAATTAATGCTATACGGGGATCTAGGGGAATTATAGTAAATAAACAAAATGCAGAAGCAATAGTGGAAGTGTTATCTGATAAAAAAGATTATTCATTTATATTAACATCAAGTGTGGATGTAACTGATAGATTAAACAAAGTAGAATCTGAAGAAAAAGAAGAATTTTTAAAAGTCTTAGAAAATAATAATATAAATTATACACATATAAATAATTTAGAAAAAGCATTAGTAGATACAATAAATAAAGCTAATGTAAATGATTTAGTATTACTAATTGGGGCACAAGGAATGGATCCTGCAAGTAATATTCTTAAGAATCATAATATAATTTAATTACAATACTCAAAATAATGAAAAAATAGTTGGAGGCTTATTTTTGACAAAAATGAAATGTGTAGTTATAGGGGCAGGAAATGCTGGTAGACCTGTAGCACGATTATTAAACTATATGGGTTGGGATGTAACAATAACTGATCCTAAACCAAGAGAAAAGTTTGTGGAAGAAAATAAAGTATGTTTTAAATTACTGGAAAATGAAGGAATAAAATGTGAACTTGGAATAGATGCTCCTGATTTAACAAAATTTGAACATGCATATATATCACCTGTAATACCACAAAATGCACCAATAAGAAAACAAATCAAAGAACAAGGACTAGAAATAATTACTCAAGAATATATTGGAACAAGTATAAACAATATAATCAAACCAGATATAATAGCAGTAACAGGATCTGTGGGAAAAACAAGTACAACTCATATTATTAAAACAATATTAGAAACAGCAGGATATAATATCTGGATTTGTTCATCAGTAACACAAAATTTAGTAAGTGAAGTAATAATTGATGGAATTGTAAAAGGAAGACATGAAAATATTGATCTTGCATTATTAGAAATACCTCATGGAACTGCCGGAATAATTGCAAGTCATTTAGAAATAAAACTTGGATTATTAGTAAGTATCTATGAAGAGCATCTTTCTGAATTTGGTGGATCAATGGAAAAATACATAGAACGAAAATCATTTATAATGAATCAAAGTGAAAAATATATAACAAATATACAAACAGCAGAATATTTATCAAATAAAAGAGATGATACTGTTTATTATTGTTTAGATACACAAGAAAACACATTAGATATTGATTCAAATAAACCATATGGTCCTAAATACATAGGTCATATTTCACCTCAACATATAAGTATTAATTATCATGATGATAATAAAAGAGAAACATTAGAATCAGATTTCCATATGAGAAGTTACTATTATCAAAATGCAGTAGCAGCAGCAGCTGTATGTTTAGAATTTGGAATATCTAAAGAAAATGTACAAAAAGGATTAGAAAAATTTAAAGGAATACAAGGTCATTTAGAATCTCTTGGAGATTATAATGGACGGCATGCATATATAGATTCAGCATACTTAGAAGAAGGAATAGAACAGACACTCCAATATTTTAAAGAAGATCTTGATGGGAAATTAGTGGTAGTACTAGATAATCTTGATACAAGTACTTCTCGAGATAAACCTGGTGTAGGTAAACTGGTTGGAAAATATGCTGATATAATGGTAGCAACTGGATTAATTGAAGTAACTCAAATACTAAATATGGATTCTAGTATTCAATTATTATATGGTGCAAAAGAATCTAAAGCATTAAAATTAGCTGTATGTGATTTAAAAGAAGCATGTTATTTAGCAATAAAATATTCTAAACCAGGGGATGTTATAGTGCATATAGGGGCTGCTGCAATAACTTCATATCGTGATGTAAAAGGTAAAATGATTAATGGATTAGAAGAAGGTTGTAAAAATTATGAATGATTTAAAAAATGCAGTGTTTGGTGTCGTTGGAATCTGTGGAATAAATGGAAATTTAATATCTAGAGTACTTGTAGATCATGGATTTACAGTAATAGGAACTGATTTATCTTCAAAAGAAGAATGTAAATTCCAAAGTGCATTAGATTCATATGATATGAAAATATATTATGGACAACCACCAGAAGAATTTTATGAAGAAGTTGATTATATGATTCTTCCAATGGCATTATCAGAAAAATCTGAGCCTTATAAAAAAACAATTGAACACAACATTCCATTATTAACTCCTGATGATATTTTAGATAAAATAAATCCTGCAAAACAAGTAATTTGTGTTGGTGGAACAAATGGTAAAACAACAACAACAGCAATGATAAAACATATTTGTTATGAATATGGTATAAAACCATGTGAACACAATTTAAAAAATATGCAAGGTAATATTAGATACATTCCAGGACTTCAAGCAAGATTAAATGGTGATTTAGCAATATTAGAAACTGGAACTCAAGGAATTCCAGGAGATTTAACTAGAACTATGAAAGATTGCCAACCAAATGCAGTGGTATTAACAAATATTACTCCTGATCATTTATCTGATGGGTCAAGTTTTTTAGATTATGCTAGAGTAAAAGGTGGACTTGTTAATGCAGTACAAAATAAACGTATAATTGTTAATGGGGATGATCCAACAGTAATGGGTTTATTAAAAGAACTTGAATATACTGGAGATTTAATGACATTTGGTCTTGAATATGAAACATTTGAAGAAGTTAAAAAAGAATGTTTTTGTGGAAAACAGATTAAAATAAATGAAATAATTGCTGGATGTGGAACATATGAATGTGATTGTGGATTAACTTATAAAACTCCTGAATTTTTGGCAAAAAATATAACTGGAAATAATCGTAATAAATTCACATTTAATTGTCCTACAGGGGATTATGATTTTGAATTACAAGTCTCTGGATTACATAATATATATAATGCTATGGGTGCAATAATAGCTGCTCATGAAATATTAGATATTCCATTTAGTGATATTAAACGGGCTTTATCTACTTTTACTGGTGTTAGTGGTCGTATGGAAAAAGTAGGTGTTGTCAATGGAAAAGATTTAATGATTGACTATGCTCATAATCCAGCAGGTATTTTAACAGTATTATCTGAAATTAAAAAACAATATGGGTCAGTTTGTATTGTTATAACAACAATTTCTGAATCTGGTGAATCTGGTGATTATCAAATATTAAAAGCAGCAAGTACATTTGCAGATCATATAATACCTGCTTCACATGCTTCTCATGTTTGTGCATTAAAATTAATTGATGATCCAAAATTTAAAAATAAAATAAGATTACCTGAAGTTGAACCTGAAGAATTTAAAAAAGGTACTCTTGGAGCAACAGGAGATCAATTATTAGAAGGTGTAAAATCAGCTTTCAATACAAATGATAATATAGTTGTTTGTACGGGTGATGCATCATTTAAATATAAAGATAAATTATATGAGTTAGTTAATTAAACTTAATTAATGAATTTTTTTTCTTTTTTTTGAAATTATTATGATTTGATATATTACTTAAATTTATTAGGATAATATTTAAAATTTTAAGAATAAACTTAAGCATTATGTATCCTATTTTTTAACATATAATCAGTCTAATATTTTTAAAAAATATATTTAAATTTATTTTATTTTATTATAAGATAGTTAAATAATAAGTTAGATATAATATAATAATAGAAAAATTTTAAATAATAAAAAAATATATACTAAAAAAAATTATATTTTAATATTTCAATAAATTTTTTTGTTCATAAAAAAATTAATAATAATTTAACAGTAATAATAAATTTATTAAATTTATGGGGTGATATATAGTGTTTTTAAAGGTAAGAAGAGACACATTACTTATCATTATTCTAGCTTTTGTGCTTATCTTATCTGGACGAGCCATGACTTACATAGCATTTGCTTCATCAACCACTTCTGAAGATGGAGTTCCTGTAGCAAGTGTAATGATTAAAGGAACTAATGCAGTGCCTATGTATTCAATTAGAAGTAATGTTGAAGCAGCTGGTTTTAGACAAGGTAGTTATATTAAGGGAAATACTTTAATAACTTCGCAAAGACAATTGCCTTTGTCGGATGCAATAGAAAATGCTAGAGATTTAGTTAAAAAAACAACTATTCCTGGTACAACCGTAACACCAATTGGAGCTGTAGATGTTCAAGTAGATTCTACTACAGGGGATGTTGTCGTAACTGTTGTTGAAGATTTTTCATCAGTACAAATTAAACTTGATAACTCAAGTTATAGTAATAATAGTTCAACTCAAACAAGTGCAAGTGGCAATATTCTTGATTTGACTGATCAAAATGCAACAGTAAATAAGGAGGTGGGATAATGAATAAAAAACTATTGAAACAAGTAACATTGTTTTTCTTGGTTTTATTTACTATTTCAGGAGCCGCTTCTGCAACAATGAACGTTGTAGTAATAACAGATCCTACAGGACAAGATCCAAATGGAGCAGCAGCAGGAAGTCAATCTTTTGCTCAAAACATGTTTCAACCAACATTTTTGTTATGTTTAGATCGTAAAATGGCAGTACTATCTGGAGGAGAAGGTACAGCAAAACCTCGTTTAGCTGCTATTGTTTCTACTGTTTCAAAATTAGAAAATAATGCAACTCCAGCTGAAGCTGCAGCAGAAGCTTTAAAATATAATGGTATACGTATATTAGTAGCAAGTATAGATCAAGGATCTGCTGTTGCAGGAGATTTCCAAGTATACATAGTTACAGTTGGAAATGATAGTTCTATTGATGTTAAAGGATACTCAGGAGGAGTAGCTGAGTTACCACCTGGAACAAAAGGAGCTATAATACATCTTCGTAATTCAGAAGGAAATCCTCAAGCAGGAACTGCTGACACTGTTCGATTAGAAACAGCTGTTAAAATGGGTAAAATGATACGTGACGGTTATCCAGCAACAATTATATTAGGTGAAGCATTTAAAGAAGTAGCTATTGATTCTGGAGAAAAACATGGTGGTGGTGGAGTGAATTTAGTATCTGGAATTTCTACAGGAGATATGTTTACACCATTAGCATTAAATCAAAATGGTTACAATATGGATGCACCTTATTCAAAACAAGGAACTAATGGATGGAGTGTAGGATATCCTGAAGCGAATAATTATCAGGCAGATCCAACAACTGGTGGTAAACTCACAGTTGTTTATGCATATGAAGCATTGACAAATACAATTACAGTTACAGATAATAATCCATCTGTTTCAACACATGGTTCTGATCAAAAAGGATTAAGTGAAGCAACAAGTAATGTTGTAGATGCAGCTATAACAAAAAGTGGTTATGATCCTGTTGAAATAAGTAAATATGTTAATTCAGCAATAGATAGTGGATTACTTGTTGGTGTAAATCATGTAAGTGCTTCGGATATAAATGTTAAGGAAAATATTAAATCTGTAGGAGTATATTATACGCCAACAACCGATGGTAAATCAGCTCCTTCATGGGATTTACCAATAGATAGTCAAATATTTGAATTATTAGGTAATATTCAAACGGCTATTGGTTTTATGTTAATAATGCTTGCATTATTTAGAAGTACTTTAATTAAATCATTTTTTAGAAGAAGAAAAACTTAAACTTCTTTAACTTTTTTTTTAAAAATAAGGGGGTATTCCTATGTCATTAATATTAATTAGGGCATCAAATAAGAAAAAAACTCTTAATACTTTAGCAGATTTAGAACGACATGCAAAACTTAATATAAATACAAAACCTCGAATTCTTGATTCAAAAAAAGCAGAATTAGTTGTAGAAACAATATTAAAACAAAAACCCAAATCAAGTATGGGGTTATCAACATTAGTTAAAGTTAAAGAAAAGACGCCTTATACTATAACACAAGTAATGAGTATACATCCTCCAGCTCATGTAATTGTTATTAGTGAAGAATATGATATTTATACAAAATTAGAATCAAAATTTAAAGATTTGGATGTATTAGGTGGTTATTATTCAAGTAAAAATAAATCTAATAAAAATACATAAAAATCTTTAATAAAAATAAAAAAAAGAAGAACATAACTTTATTCTTAAAATTTATTTATTTTTTTTAATATGGGCAATATCACCAATTGTTACTTGTCTAAATTTATTCACATGTTTTTGCTCATCAATTTCAGAATTTAATTTTTCAATTATTTTAATTTTTAAAACTTTCTCAAATTTATGTGCTAATTTAATATCTGGAACCATTCTATTATTTTCTATACGAGCAATTACTGACTCTTTTTCATATAATTTTTAAGATAATTTTTCACGTGTAATTTTTTGTTTTTCACGTGCTTGTTTAATAACAGTACCGTAATCTTCAATTATTTCATATTCTGGAACATCAGATTTTCTTTTGTAATTATTGTTGTTGTTTTGTTTAGTTTTAGAATTATTTCTAAAATTATTATTGTTTCTTAATGGTTTTTTAGATTGTGGTTTCTTTTGAACAACACCATATTTTGAACATTCTTTACATGTTATCATAGTAGAATTTTCAATTTTAGTTTTAAATGGTTCTCCATTTATTTCAGTTCCACAAATTTCACAGTTTATAGTTTTATTATTGTCTATCATAATTTTATCTTTTTTATCTTTTTTTTATGAATATTTATTTAATTTAAATATTCTTTGTTAACATAATCTATTTTTTAATTTTAAAGATATATGTTTTATAATATAATTTATTTTATCTTTTTTATTTATATTATTGTTTTTAGATATAAATCTTGTTGATTAAAAATTTTGTTAATGATTTAAAGTGTGAATATCAAGACTTAATTATTAAGTGTTAAAAGTTACTGAAATTAAATTTTAGACTTTTGATAAACTATTTAAAACAATTATATGTAATTTAAATTTATATGGATTTAGTAAAGGTATATTATGTTAATAAGTATAAAAATAGTTTACCTAATATTATAAATACAAAGTAAGTAATAAATATAGTTTGTAGTTATTTTAAAAAAAGAAAAAATAAAAACTATAATTTAAACTTAATTCATAATTTATTTAATATAATTTAATATAATGCAAAGGAGGATTATATCAATGGATGAAGGAACCTTAACAGATAATAATGAAAATCATGTAATGTTGTCTGAATTAAGAACAGAATTAGATGAAATAAAAGAAGAAAAATCTGTTTTAGAAAGAAATCTCACATGGCAAATAAGAAAACTAGAAAAAGACAGAATAATACTTGAAAATGATAAATTAAGGTTAGATAGAGAAGTATCTTCTTTAAAAACAGAATTGGAAAGATTTAGAACACCGCCCTTAATAATAGGTACAATTTCTGAAGTATTAGATGATAACCGGTTAGTAATAAAAAGTAGTACTGGTCCAGTCTTTTTAATAAAATACTCAGATACAGTTTCACCAAATAAAATAGAAGTAGGTTCAAGAGTAGCATTAAATCAACAAACATTTAGTATAGTTGATATTTTAACTTCTGAAAAAGATCCATTAGTATCTGGAATGGAAGTAGATGAAAAACCAGATGTATGTTACAATCAAATTGGGGGTTTAGATGATCAAATTATAGAAACAATGGAAACAGTAGAATTACCACTTAAAAAACCAGAATTATTTGATCAAGTTGGAATAACCCCTCCAAAAGGAGTTTTATTTTATGGACCTCCGGGAACTGGAAAAACACTTCTAGCAAAAGCAGTAGCACATGAAACCAATGCAACATTTATTAAAATTGTAGCATCTGAGTTTGTTAAAAAATATATTGGGGAAGGATCTAGATTAGTAAGAGGAGTTTTTGAATTAGCAAAAGAAAAATCTCCAGCAATAATCTTTATTGATGAAATAGATGCAATAGCCGCAAAAAGATTACAAAGTTCAACAAGTGGTGATCGTGAAGTTCAAAGAACACTTATGCAACTTTTAGCAGAAATGGATGGTTTTGAAGCAAGAGGAGATATTGGAATAATAGCTGCAACTAATCGGCCAGATATTCTTGATCCAGCATTATTAAGACCTGGAAGATTTGATAGAATAATTGAAGTTCCAACACCTAATGAAGAAGGAAGAAAAGCAATTCTTAAAATTCATACTAAACCAATGTCATTAGCAGAAGATGTTACACTTGATGATTTATCTTCAATTACTAAGGAAGCTTCAGGAGCAGATATTAAAGCAATATGTACAGAAGCCGGAATGTTTGCAATAAGGGATGAAAAAACAGAAGTTAATATGAATAATTTCCAACAAGCAGTTGAAAAGGTAATGAAGAAAAATAAAGGTCGTGAATTACCTAAAGAAGCTGGAGTAATGTTTGGTTAAAAATTAATTCATATCTCTTTTTTTTATTTTATTAAATTAGAATTAGCCAATGATGAACCCTATGAGCACTGAACAATGATGAATGATGGGCGAGCTGAGGCTAATCTTTTTTATAAAATTATTTTATTATTTTACTATTTTTAAGATCTTCTATGGAATGTACTATTATTTTATTTTCTAATTCTTGAATATAAGGTCTTGTTACTAATATAACTTTTTTATTAAGTGCTAATGCAGCATTAATTTTATTTTCAGCTCCGCCACTATTACCACTTTCTTTAGTAATTATTCCTATTGTATTATATTCTTCTAAAATAGCTTTATTTAGTTTTTCAGAATAAGTTCCTTGCATGGCTATAATATTTTCAGGTGGTATTTGATTTTCTAGAGTTTTTGTTATTGAAAAGTTATTTGGTAGTACTCTTACTATAATTTGTTCTGGTGGTATTTCTTTTACTATGGATGGTAAAGTCATTACTCCTGCTAAGTGCATTATTTTGTCTTCTTTTTTGGTTAATAATTTTTTTATTGTTATATTTGCTTCTTGGAAATCTTTTACTTTTATTATATTTTTATTTTTAGGTAATATAGTGTTTGGTCTTTCAAAACGGATGTATTTTATATTTGTTTTTTCTGTTGTTTTTATAGCAGTTTGTGTTGCTATTTTTGCAAATGGGTGTGTTGCATCTATTAATAATTCTATATTTTTTTCTTCTATAAGTTTACTGAAATCTTCAATTTTCAATGCTTTAGATATAGTTTCATTTGCCCCTGCTTTTTTTGCTATATCTGCACCATAGTCTGTAATTGTTGTTGCGATAATGAAATTATTTTCATCTTCATGTAAAAACTTTATTATTCTTGTTGCATCAGATGTACCAGCCATTACTAATATTCTCATTTTATCATTTTTCTCCTTTTTTATTAATATTTTTGAATTTATTTTTCTTATTTTAAAATTTTTTCTAACTTGTTATTATAAATTGAATAATCTTTATCTGTAAATACATTAAATATAATATGTTCTATTTGATTATAATCTAAATATTCATTTATTGTTTTTATAGCAATTGTTGCTGCTTTATCATTTGGAAAATTAAATGCACCTGTTGAAATACATGGAAATGCAATAGATGACAATTTATTTTCTAACAAAGTATCTAAACATGATTTATAACAATTTACTAATTGTTCACATTGATACTTAGTTAATTTATCAGTAATATTTGGTCCTACTGTATGAATAATATATTTACAAGGTAAATTATATCCTTTTGTAATTTTTACCAAGCCTATTTTTTCTAAATGACCCTGTTTTTCAATAATTTTATTACAATCATCTCTTAATTGTATTCCTGAAGCAGAATGAATTTCATTGTCAATACACATATGATTAGGATCCCTACAACCAAGTAACTTATTATTTGCTGCATTAACAATTGCATCAATTTTAAGTCTAGTAATATCACCTTTCCATAATGAAATTTTATTTGTTGATTTAATCTCTTTTAAATTCACTATTTTCTTTTGGATAGTTTCATAAGTTAAAAGAGAATCTTGAACTTTAATAAGTTCTTCATTATAAGGAATTGGTGGTCTAATATTCATTAAACCACGTAGTAATTCACGTTTTTTAGTATAATCTTTAGGAATAGTAATATCTGTTATGAATTTTTCTTCTAAAAATGCATTAATTAAAAAATCTATTTTTTCATTGTTATTCATTAATTAAACCTTCATTAAGCTTCTATTTAAAAAAATAATTTATAATGGGTGGTGAAGATAAAAGAATATAAACTGATTTAATCTATAATTCTTTTCTCAATAACTTTTATAATTTCTTCGGCTATGATTATTGTAGCTGCAATACAAATCATTATCACCCAATAATTTAAAGGTATACTAACAGTACCAAATATTGTTTGTAAAACAGGAATATATATAGCACAAAGTTGTAATATAAATGAAGCTATTACTGATATTATCAATGTTTTATTTTCAAAACCATGTGTAGCTTTACAATTAAACACATTAAATAACTGAAACATAATAAATAAAGTAAATGCAATAGTAGATGCTAATTTAATTGGTGTTCCTACAGATAATTCATATAAATATAATCCTAAAGTTCCAACTGCCATTACAAGACTTATTAATACAATATGTATAATTGTAGGTTTAGATAATATATCTTCTTTTTGAGGAGATTTTTTCATTATATTTTGAGGAGATGGTTCTACTCCTAATGATTGAGCTGGAGGACCATCCATAATTATATTTATCCATAACAATTGCACGGGATTAAATGGTATTGGAGCACTTATAATAGTTGTTGTTAATATTGTTAATATAGCAGCTATGTTGGTTGATAATTGAAATCTAATAAATCTTTTAATATTTTCAAATATTGTTCTTCCTTCTTTTACAGCAGTTACTATTGTTGCAAAATTATCATCTTGTAATATCATATCACTTGATTGTTTTGCTACATCAGTACCAGATCCCATAGCAACTCCAATATTTGCATTTTTTAATGCAGGAGCATCATTTACTCCATCACCAGTCATAGACACAATTTCATCATTTTCTTTTAAAGCATTTACTATACGAACTTTTTGTTCTGGAAACACTCTTGCATATACATTTACTTCTTTAATCTTTTCTGATAATTCTTCATCACTTAATTGATCTATTTCATAACCTGTTAATGTTAATTCAGAATTTTTTATATTGACTTTTTTAGCTATTGCTGAAGCAGTTTCTGGATGATCTCCTGTAATCATTTTAACATTGATTTTTGCATCACTACATGTTTTTATTGCTTTTTTAGCTGCATCTCTTGGTGGATCCATCATTCCAACTAATCCTACAAAGATTAGATTGTCTTCAATTTCTTCATCACTTAATTTAGTATAATCAGATGTTGTTTTATATGCTAATAAGAGTACTCGTAATGCATTATTAGTAAACTGATTTAGTTTATCTTTAATTTGATTTTTTTCAATATTATTGAGTTGTGTTATTTTTCCATCTTTATTTATTTGTGTACATTTATCAATTAATATTTCCGGTGCTCCTTTTACTAGAACATACTCTTGGTTATCAATTGATGTTATAGTTGTCATTCGTTTTCTTGAACTATCTAATGGGATTTCATATAATCGTTCATATTTAACTTTTTGATTTTCTTTCAGGTCATACTTATTTTTTTTAGCATATTTTAATAATGATATATCTGTAGGATCACCTATTTCTTTATCATTATCTATTTTTCCATTATTACAAAATCCCGCTACTTTATATGATAACTCTTCATTTGTTAAATAAGAATCTGTTACTGTTAATTGATTTAAAGTTAATGTTCCAGTTTTATCAGTACAGATTACTGTACAAGATCCAAGAGTTTCAACAGCTAATAATTTTCTAACTATAGCATTACTTTTTGCCATTCTTTGCATACCGAATGCTAATGTTAATGTTAATATTGTTGGTAATCCTTCAGGTATGGCTGCAACAGCTAATGATACAGCTGTCATAAATGTTTCAACTAATGGAATCCCATTTAAAAATTGAATAACAAATATTACAGCACAAATTAATATTCCAAGTAATCCTAATGTTTGACCTAATTTACTAATTTTTATTTGAAGTGGAGTTTCTGATTCTTTATTTTGAATCATTTCAGCAATTTTACCTATTTTAGTATTCATTCCAGTAGCAATAACAACTCCTTTTCCTCGTCCCATTGTTATTTCTGTATTCATGTATCCTAGGTTATCATAAGTTGTATTAGTTTCATCTTCATTATTTATAATTGTATCTGTTTTACTTACAGGTAACGATTCTCCAGTTAAAGATGATTCATTAACTTTAAGATTTAAATTTTCTATTATTCGAATATCGGCTGATATTTGATCTCCTTCTTCTAATATTAAAATATCACCTACAACTAAATTTTCAGCATTAATTTCTTGTTTTTTATTATCTCTAAGAACAATAGCTTTCTTTGTAGTCATAGATTTTAATTGTTCCATTGCATTTTCAGCTTTATTTTCTTGATTATAACCTATTATTGCATTTAATAATACAACAAATAAGATGACACTTCCATCAATAATATCATTTATGATAATTGCTATTACACCAGCAATTATTAATAATATCATTAAGGGTTCAGTAAATTGAGTAAGAAATTTTTTAATATTACTCTCTTTTTTTTCTTCTTTTAAAACATTTTGACCATATTTTTCAATTCTTTTGGTTGCTTCTTTAGTTGAAATTCCTTTTTCATTAGAATCTAATTTTTTTAGAATATTTTTTGTAGATTCATTGTAATAATCCATTTATTTACCTCCTTTTTTTAAATAAAATGAAGTTTTTTTATAATTTATTAATTTAAATTTATTTCTTATTGTTATATTTAGAAATTCTGAAGAATAAGGTTTTATTATAAGGTCAGTATCTATCTTATCAGATAATTTAACCATATATGGTTGTAATTCTTCAGGTGGTCTTATTGAATATAACAAATCAGCATTTTCATATAATTCTATTTTGGGATTTGTTATATCATCTATTATATTATTATTTGTAAATTTAATATCTGTTAGTAATATATTTCCTTTTATTTTTTTTTCAATATCTTCAGCTGTCTTTGTATAATTTCCAACAGCTATTTCAATAATTTTATTTGCATCTTTATAATTTTTTATTATGTATTCTGAAAAACTATTCCATGAATTAACCATATTATCATTTATTTATATTTCATTACATTTCTTTTTTATTAGTTATTATAATATATTATTTGTATATGATTAATTTTTATAAAAATAGTATATAATCATATTAATTATCTTAAATAATAAAACATATAAAAATCATATAATAATTAATAAAAATATTAAATAAATGTTTTGGATTTTTTTTATGTTTATTAGAAAATTTAATTTATCAGATTTAGAACGTGTTATTGCAATAGAAAAAGAAGTATTTACAGATCCATATCCTTCAGGAATCTTAGAAGAATTATATAATTTTGGTGCAGGTTTTTTAGTTGTTGAAAAAAAAGAACTTGTTGTAGGATTTATTGTATTTTGGATTAAAAATGATTGTGAAGGTCATATTATATCTTTAGCTGTAGATTCTAAATATCAACATGAAGGTGTTGGTTCATTACTTGTTACAACATCTTTAAATGTTTTAAAGTCATTAAATTTAAAAAGTATTCAATTAGAAGTTCGTAAATCAAATATAATTGCACGTCAATTTTATAAAAAACATGATTTTGTAGAAGATGAATATTTAATAAATTATTATGATGATGGGGAAGTTGGAATATTAATGAAATATAATAAACTTAATCATTATAAATGTTATTAAATTAAATAGTAACTTTTTTTTAATAGTATAATTAAATATATTATATAGTTCTAAGTAATGATAAAAAATAAAAGGATAAGTTGAATATTTTTTTATTTTTACTTAATTTAAAAGATGAAAAATATTGCCTTAGAAAGAATATAAAAATAATAAGGGGTTTTAGAAAATAATGAGTATTGCAAAATTAGCATTAGAAGATGGGACAATATTAATTGGTGAGGGTTTCGGAGCAAAAACAACACATTCTGGAGAAATTGTATTTTCAACATCAATGACTGGATATGTTGAAGCATTAACAGATCCATCATATAAAGGACAAATATTAATGGCTACTTATCCATTACAAGGAAATTATGGAGTATCTCATGATTGGTTTCAATCAGAAGATGTTAAAGTAGAGGCATTTGTAACAAGACAAATATGTTATAATCCAACACATCACAAATCTGAAATATCATTACCAGATTTTCTTAAAGAAGAAGGAATACCTGGAATTAGTGGAATAGATACTAGAAAATTAACTTTAAAAATTAGAGAACATGGATCTATGAAAGCAGCAGTATCAACAGAAGATATTAGTGATGAAAAACTATTAAAAATTGTAAATGATCAAGAAAATCTTCAAGATATGCAATTAGTAAAAGATTTAACAGTAAAAGAACCAAAGATTTTTAATGAAAATGGGAAATATACCATTGCTTTAATTGATTGTGGTGTAAAATATAATATGATAAATGAACTTGTAAAACGAGACTGTAAAGTAATACAAGTACCTTCATCAATAACATCTGAGGAATTATTATCTTATGGGATAGATGGTGTAATGTTATCTAGTGGTCCTGGAAATCCTGAAAATGTTGACAATGTTCAAGAAACAATAAAATCCATATCTGACAAAGTACCAATATATGGTATTTGTCTTGGAATGCAAATAATTGCATTAGCTCATGGAGCAACAACATATAAAATGAAATTTGGACATAGAGGATCAAATCAACCTGTTAAGAATGTAACTACTGGTAAAGTTAGTATAACTTCTCAAAATCATAGTTTTGCAATTGATAAAGATTCTTTAGAAGGTACTGGTTTTGAAATAACTCATGTTAATTTAAATGATGGAACTCCTGAAGGATTAAAACATGAAACATTACCAATAGCATGCATGCAATACCATCCTGAAGCAGGACCTGGACCTCATGATACTAAAATATTCTTTGATGATTTTTTAAGTAATATGGATAAGTAATAATACATTATTCATTATTTTTTATTTTATTTTATTGGAATGTGGCAAAAGTTCAATTTGTTAAATAAAAAGATTAAGAAACATCTTTATTTATCAAATTTAAAAAGAAAATTTTTTTTTTTAAAAATGACTTTTGATAGAACATTCTTATTTTTTTTTAGGTTATGACTTTTTTTGAGTTAATATTTTATGGTAAATATTATAATTGACTTTATTTAGTTAATTTCAAGGCTTGTTCAAAAAATTATAATAATCAATTTAAATAGATTAAATAACATAATTAAGTATACGAAAGATAATAGATTATAATATATGAATAGTATTATTAATAGAAAAAAATTTACAAGAGACATGGAAAAAAACAATATAACTAAAACAGATAGTATTTTTTTTATTAATATATGGGGAGTGAAATTGTAATGGTTTTTAATAATGAGGGTGCATATGTGGAATTTTTAACAGGGCGTAAAAACAGTGATAATAAAAATAATAATTATATAAAATTTAATATAGATAAAGATTTAAAATCTACAATAAATTCTTTAAAAACTACTGAAAAGATTAATCAAAATATCATATACCTTAGTACTTTTTTATTAATGATTCATAGATATACTCGAACTGAAGACCTTGTTATTGGTATTGATGATAATAAAATTTCAAGCACTATTGAAGTAGTACTTGATAATAATAAAACATTTGCTGAGTTATTACAAGAAGTTAATACTATTTATAAGACTATTACTGAAGATTCAAATAATAATACATCTCAAAATATTAATGTACTTTTTGTTAATGATAAAAACTATTTAGATAATCCTAATATTGATCTTGTATTAAATGTTGGTATAGCTGATGATTTAACTTTAGTATATTCTGAAGGTCTTTTTGAATGGAATACTATGAAATACATGGTTGAACATTATAAAACTTTATTAAAAAATTGTGTTTCAAATCCAGATACTATATTAACTGATTGTAGTATGTTGTCTGATGAAGAATTAGATTTAATACTTAATAAATTCAATGATTATACTGCAGATATTCCTGAGGGAACTACTGTTATTAGTTTATTTGAGCAAATGGTCAAAGAAAATCCTGATAGTATAGCAGTACTATTTGAAGATGATAAATTAACATATGAAGAATTTAATAAAAAAGTTAATAGTTTTGCACATAAACTTCGTGATTTAGGAGTTAAACCTGATGATCGTGTGTGTATATTTGTTAAACGTAGTATTGAAATGATTATTGGAATGTTTGCAATACTTAAAGCTGGTGGAGGTTATGTTCCTTTAGATCCAACATATCCAAAGACTCGTATTGAATATATATTAAATGATTCAGAATCAAAAGTAATTTTAAGTCATAGTGAAGTGGATATGGATTTAACTCCATGGGATATTCCTGTATTAAATTTATTTGATGAATCAAATTTTAATGGAAATACAGAAAATCTTCCTAAAGTAAATAAACCTACAGATTTATGTTATATTATATATACATCAGGTACTACAGGTAATCCTAAAGGAGTAATGTTAGAACATAG
This sequence comes from Methanobacteriaceae archaeon, assembly GCA_030539615.1. GTDB lineage: Archaea > Methanobacteriota > Methanobacteria > Methanobacteriales > Methanobacteriaceae > Methanosphaera. Next base: position 55,465 of record JAUNXU010000001.1, read on the forward strand.
AAATATTGTTAATTATGCTTATGCTAATGATGGAGTTTATGGATTAGTAAAAGGTGATCGTGTATTACAATTTGCAAATGTTGTATTTGATGTTTCTGTTTCAGAAACTCTTAATCCATTAATGCTTGGTGCTACAATAGTATTAGTTTCACAAGATAAAATATTAGAACCCCGCAAATTAGCAAAATATTGTGCTGATAAAAAAGTAACCGTAGCTCAATTTACACCACAATATTTCAATAATATTAATGTAAAAATACCAAAAATAATGACTTCAGGTGATGCTGCTTCAAAGAAAACTCTTAATCAAGTACCAGCAGATAGTACTTATATAAATTCCTATGGTCCTACAGAAACAACAATTATTTCTACTTACTGGAAATATGATAAAGACAAAAGAGTACCTGAAAATATTCCTGTAGGAAAACCAATAGTTAATGTTCAATTTTATATATTAAATGAAGGTAAATTATGTGGTATTGGAGTTCCAGGTGAAATATGTACTGCTGGTGAATGTGTAGCTAGAGGATATAGGAATATGCCTGAATTAACAGAGAAATCATTTGTTGATAATCCTTATGGTGAAGGTAAATTATATCATACAGGAGATTTAGGTGAATGGAGATCTGATGGTAATCTTTTATGCTTTGGACGTATAGATGATCAAGTTAAAATTAGAGGTTTCAGAATAGAATTGGGTGAAGTTGAAAGTAGGTTAGTTGAAATACCTGAAATTGGTAAAGCTGCAGTAACAACTATTAAAGGAACAACAGATGAACTTGCAATTTGTGCATATTATACATCTAAAACAGGTAAATTAGATACTAATAATATTGAAAAACAACTATTAAAAACATTACCTGAATATATGATTCCATCATATTATATGCAATTAGATGAAATGCCATTAAATCATAATGGTAAAATTAGTAAGAAAGATCTTCCAAAAATGGAAGTTACAAGTTCACAAGATTATGAACCACCTTCTAAAAAATCAGAAAAATTATTAGTAAATGCTTTTGAAAATATTTTAGGAGTTAAAAAAGTAGGTTTAAATGATAGTTTCTTCCAATTAGGTGGGGATTCTATTAAAGCTATTAGAATTACTTCTTATATTCAACAAAAAGGGCATAGTTTAACTGTTAATGATATAATGAAAGGCAAAATAGTTAAAGATATTGCAAAAAAAATTGTTAAAGAAAAATTAGAATTTGAAGAACAGGAAAAAATTACAGGAGAAGTATTATTAACTCCTATAGAATATCATTTCTTTAATCAAAAACTAGAGAATCCTAATTATTATAATCAATCACAATTACTAAGTTCAGATGATAAATTGTCATATGAAACTATTGAAAAAATATTTGATAATCTAGTTTTACATCATGACATGTTAAGAGCATATTATCCTGAAAATAAACAAATAATTAGATCAAATACAGATAATATTTATAAATTAACTGAATATGATATTGAAAATACTGATGAAATTGATAGTTTAGCAGAAAAACTACAAGAAAGTTTAAATATTAATGAAGGTTCATTAATAAAAGTAGGATTATTCCATACAAGTTCAAAAGATTATCTTTTTATTGTAATGCACCATTTAATAATTGATGGTATATCTTGGAGAATATTAAAAGAAGATATAGAAACAATATATTCTCAAATAAAAAATAATAAAAAGATTAAATTACCATATAAATCTAATTCATTTAAAAAATGGGCTAATATTGTTGATAAATATAGTACTAGTTATCAATTAAAAAAGCAAATACCATATTGGCAAACAGTAATAAGTAAAATATCTGATGGAAATTTACCTAAAAAAGATGTTAATACAGTTACCTGGAATAAAGAATCAATATTATTAGATGAAACATATACTAAATTATTGTTAAATGATATTTCAAAAGCATATAATACTGAAATAAATGATATATTATTTAGTGCATTTATATTAGCAGTATATAATGTTACCAAACAAAATAAACTATCTGTAGTATTAGAAGGACATGGTAGGGAACAAATAGTTCCTAATATGAATATTAATCGTACTGTAGGTTGGTTTACAAGTCTTTATCCAGTAATATTTGAAAACATTGATGATTCAATAAAAAATACAATTATAAATATTAAAGAAACATTAAAACAAATTCCTCAAAAAGGTATAAGTTATGGAATGCTTCAACAAAAAGGTTTCATAGAAGAACAAATTCCTGATTTAGCATTTAATTATCTAGGAGAATTTGGAGAAGAAGATTCAATATCTAATTATCAAATATCAAATATACCTCATGGAAATAAAATTAATTCATATAATAAAATATTTACAGCTATGGCATTAAGTTCATATACTATGAATAAAAAATTCAAAGCTAGTTTAAAATATAATCAAGATAAATACGATCCACAACTTATAAAAGAGATTATAAATCAATTTAAACAGGAATTAATGAATATAATTGATCATTGTAAAAATATTGAAACACCAATAAAAACAGTATCAGATTATAGTGATACCACAGTATTAACACAAGAAGAATTTAATACAATAGAAAAAAGAATAGTTGATCAAGGGCATGAAATAGAACGAATTTATTCATTAACACCAACACAAGAAGAAATGTTAAGATTCACTTTAAATCATCCTGAAAGCTTTCCATTTACTGTTCAGAAATATTATGAAATACAATCAGATATTAACATAGATATATTTAAAGAATCATTAAAACTTTTAACTAAAGAACATGATATTTTAAGAACAGATATAGTATATAAAGATTTAAATGTACCAGTGCAAATAGTATTAAAAGAAAAAGAGATTCCATTTGAATTTATAGATTTAACAAATAAGGTTAATGTTGAAGAAGAACTTCTTAAAATAAAGCGTGCAGAGTTTTATAAAGGATTTGATATAGAATATGAACCATTAATTAGAATGACACTTGTAAAAATCGGTGAAAACTGTTATCAAATAATAGGTACAATGTATCATATCATAATGGATGGTTGGACAATATCAATATTATTCAATGATATAGCAAAATATTATGAAGCACTTATAAAAAATAAAGAAATAAAAATTGAAACCGATAAATATGAAGAATATGTTCAATATTTAGATGAACAAGATAAACAAGAAAATTTAGATTATTGGAAAAATTTATTAAAAGGATATCATCACAAAATTGAAATACCAACAACAGGTGTAAAAGATAAACCAGAAGAACCAATAGATAATATAAAATATAATGTATCAGAATACACATTTAAAAAACTTAAAGAGCTAGCAAAAAACAATGATGTAACAATAAATACAGTATTTGAAGCAATATGGAGTATATTATTGCAAAAATATAATAATACAAATGATGTAGTATTTGGAAAATTAGTATCTGGAAGAAATATACCATTAGAACATATTGGTGAAAAAATAGGAACATTTATAAATACAGTACCTGTAAGGGGAAAAACAAAACCTGGAGAAACATTTATAGACTTAATAAATAATATACAAAATCAAGCAATTGAATCAAATAATCATGATACAGTTTCACTATTGGATTTAGAAGATAGTATTGGTATGGATGATAATTTAATTACAACATTATTTGTATTTGAAAATTATTATAGGCATAAAACTGGAAATGATACTATTGAATTATTACCAAGAGGAACTTTAGAAGAACGTAAATATGATATAAGTTTTAATATAAGACAAAAAGATACATTAGAATTAATGATATTATATAAAACAAGTAAATATACTAGAAAAGATATTGAAAATATTATTGAAAATTTAAAAGATATAATAGAAAATATACTAACAAGAGTATATTTAACATAATTCTTTTTTTCATCATCACTTCCTATAAAATTAATACTCTATTTTTTTTAATTTTTTTAATAGCTTTGTAAAAATACTACAATTTTATTACAAAATATAAATATACAACACCCTAATTAATAACACACTACTTCTTAAAATATTATCTTAAAAAAAATATACAGAAATTTACAATAATTCCAAAGATTATAACATGATTCATAATATACAATATCAACATTACAAAAAAAAATAAAAAATTACAGTATCCAATACATATGTATAAACGAGATATACAACTTTAGAAAAAAAGATGCCTGATAGAAACAATAAATGCACTATCACAAATATCACTTAAAACAAGAACAAAAAAAAGAAAAATATAAATTATCATTACTATTATCAATTACATATGATCCATAAAGAAATAATAAAATGTGTAAATAGTCTTTATCAAAAGAAAATTTAGAAAAATATTAGCTAGTTTCAATCAAAATACAATAAATAAAGAATTTAAGTTTACAGCAATGTGTTACAATCCATATATTTTTATATAATTAATGAAAAAATGAGACATTCTACAAAGCCCATATTTAAATACTTTTTTTTTAAAAAATAAGATTTTTAAGTTAATAATTTGGATTATATGGTGGCACATTATTTAAATAATAAAACAATAAAAATAAAATATAGAGGAAAAAAAGGGATTAATAAAAATAATAAAATACACCATATATGTGTTTATTATTTTTTTAGAAGGATCTTTTTTATGACCTCTACTTAAATAGATCTATTTAGGAATTATCAATTATTCAGTAAAATATACATGCCTTATTAACAAAGATCTAAAAAAAAGATACAATAAAAAAAAATAATATAAGTGATCACAAAAAAAGATATCCTTTTATACAAAAAAACACAACAAAAAAAGAGAGAATAAAAAAAAATATTTATAAAAATAATAAACACTTATATTAAACTCAGGAATAATTTCTAAAATATAAAACAAAACACGAAACAAACTATACAAAAAATATGAGAAAAATTATATATAAAAAAAATTCTCAAAAAAAAAGAATATAATAAAATGGAGGAAAAAGTATGAATAGTAAAAAAATACTATTAATCGCAAGTACACTGTTTGTCTTAGTAAGTTTAACAGCAATATCAGCTACAACAACCGACAACACTGACAACACAACAACCGATACACCAACAACTACAACAACAAACACACCAACAACTACAACAACAAACAATAAAAAATTAGCAAGCGTAGAAACTGGTGGTGGAAAAACAGCACAAACAACAACTGCACAAGTATCAAACAAAGCAA
>JAUNXU010000107.1 GCA_030539615.1 Methanobacteriaceae archaeon
ACAAATCCCAATTAATTTATTAAGTATTATACAATACACATTTTTTTATCCAAATTAACATATTATTATAATAAAACCATATATTTTTATAAAATTTTCAAATATCATATATATTCGTCTTTTTTTAGTAGATAGTGTTAGATACTGTTTAATTTGTATTATTTTTTTTGTAAGGTGTAATTAGTTTAGTGTTGTTTTTTTTTCTTTGTTTATGATTAAAAATTTTGTATGAAAAAAATTTTACATAATTTTAGACAAAAGAAAATGAAAAAAAGACGGTCATCCAGTATTTAAAAAAACAATTCTTGTATCAGTCTTGTTTTATGCTTTGACATGGTTGGTATTATTTCTTATATATAAAATAAGTAAATTAAATGTGATTGTAATAAATTATTATAATTAAATTGCAAAGAATTTATTCCACCATAATCATACTTTACAACATTTTTTTTACATGACCATATTAGTATACTTCAAGATATTAATAAATTACTAATGTTTCAAAAAAATAGAAAAAAAGTAGTCCACTAATTTTAATCATCTTTACAATTTATTAAAACTAAAATTTTAGTTTTGGCCGACCATCAAATATGCAAAAAAATAATTTGGAATTCAAATGGTTACAGGTTGTATATTTGAATATAATCTTCAACACTAGTTTTTTCAATCTCATCAAATAATCTATTGCCATATAAAATTAATTTATGGTCTGTAGATATAATAGCTGAATTAGTATCATATGTACCATCTTTATTATATAATACAAACATAACTTCTTTATCAGTAACAGTAAGGGATAATTTAACAGGGTTTATAGTTTTAATTTTAATATTTTTATCATTATCACTATTAAATTCTTGTTTACTAATAAGATATTCTTGTATTTCTTTTGAAACAAGAATTTTTAATTCAGAACTAGTTTTAAGTTCTGTATTAACTTTTTGAAACTCAGGATGTATATGTGTAAAAATACATTTTATTTTACCATCTTCAACCATATTTTTACTAAAATTATTTACAACTTTATAAGGATTTAAAGGAGTATTTGTTATAATTTCATATTTAGTATCTAAAGGTATTTGTGATAAAATAGATAGTTTATCAGACTTTATAAAATGATTATTTAAATAATCATCAAAATTATATATATTATCTCCTGCTTGAATTAAATATAATATATTTTCAATTTTAATTTTTATTGAATTGGTTAAATGATACTTATCATCAACAGATATTATATAACCTTTATTTTCTAAATTTTTAATGTTAGACAATAAAGATCCATAACTTAAACCACAGTTTTCTAATTCTTTTAATGTTAAACTCTTTTTATATAAGTTAATAATGATCTTAAATCTTATTTTAGAACGTAACAAATAAGTTAATTCATTTCCCATAACTTCTTCATAAATATTTGTATTTATCATAAAATCCATCCTAAAATTATAAATAATATCTCTATTTTTTTATTGATTTTAAAAATGTTTACTAAAAATCAACTAATCTTTAAGAATATTAATAGAGTTTATTTTAATAATAATTAATATATAAAGTATTATATTAACTATTGTTAATATAACTTTTTAGGTGAAGGTAATGAATTTTAAAGAAATTGATGTAAATGATTTATCATATGATATAATTCACTATTTTTTAAATGGATCCTTTAAAATAAAAATATTAATGGAATTATATGAATCTAAAAAAACAGTAAAAGAACTTAAAAAAAACCTAAAAAAATCAGAAAGTAACATTTTACATTACATGAGTAATCTTGAAAAATATGAAATCATTGAAAAAAATAAAAATGAATACACTCTATCATCTAAAGGATATCTCCTTATAAAACATATAATAAAATTATACGATAATTGGGAAAGTATAAACAAAAATATCGATTTTTTAGATGAACATGCAGATCCTAATTTACCTATAGAATTAAATTTAAATATAGATATATGGAAAAGTGCAGAATTAATAATTTCAAGTCATTTAGAATATGATAAAGCCATTAGAATCTATGAAGAATCAATTTTTAAATCTAAAGATATAAAAATAATATTACCTATCTTTTCAAAACCTCATCTAAAAATTATATTAGAATCTTTAAAAAAGAATCATGGAAATTTAAATATAATCACATCAAAATTCATAATAACATTAATAGCAGAATCAGAACTAGGAACACTATTTTCTCAACTAAAATCAAATAAACAAATAACAATATGGTATACAAGTTCACATAATAACTTAAATAAATTTTTAACATGTACAGAAAACTTTGCTGCACTGTTTTTATTTTATGAAAATAGAAATTGTGATGATTCTGAAATGCTATTTTTAACAGATAAAAAAAGTATAGAAAAATTAAATGATTTAATAGATAAAAATAAATTTAATTTCTAACCTAAAAACTTATTATAAGTCATGGTCTTATTTTTCCCATATTTCTTTTTGTAATTCTTCTAATGTGTATTTTATTAATTTACTATTCTAAATCATCAATTCTTTCTGTTTTATCTAATATTTATAATTTTTAGATAGTCATGGTTTAAAAAAAATCAGTATATATTCTAAATGCTATAAATATTATATCAATAATATGTAGGTGAAAAATATGATGACTACTATTCAAATAGATAAAGTAACTTATGATAAATTAGCAGTTATAAAAAATAAAAATCAAACAGATAATGATATTATTAATCAATTAATAAATGAACATTATACTATTTATAATTCAGAAGAAATAGGTCTTGAATTTGAAAAAGAGCTCGATAAAATTTCTGAAGATATGGAAAATGGAATTTATGATGAATATAACTCTGTTGAAGAATTAGAAAAGGATATAAAGAGTTAATAATTATTATAAAAATAAGAATAAGTCCTATTAGTAAAAAATTTAAATTATTCAATTGTTAAATAAACAAATTATATTTTGTTAAATAAAAATTTATTAAAATCTTCTATTTTTAAAAAGTCTATAAGATTTATATGTTTTATTCCTTCATAAGATTGTGTATATTCATCTAAACTTATCACATATTTTGGATAATTATCTTTAATTTTTAATAATGGTTTAAATTCTCTTTCTCTTGTTTTTTCATCAACTAAAATATATGAAACTTGTACATAAATTTTATAATCTCTTTTTTTACATATAAAATCAATTTCTAAATCATTGAATTTTCCAATATAAATTTCAAATCCATACCTTAATAACTCTAAATATACTATATTTTCTAATATTTGTGATATTTTATTTTGATTTTTACCGACTAATACCTGATTAAAACCATGATCACTTATATAATATTTTTCTTGTGTTTGTAATATTTTTTTTCCTTTTAAATCTTCTCTTTCTACTTTATTAATCAAATAAGCTTCTGAACAAAATTTTAAGTAATTATTTATAGTATTTTCTGATATTGTGATATGTTCATGTTTAAAATATTTAGATATATTTCTTGCAGAAAATGTGTGTCCAATATTATCTATCATGTGTCTTATAATTTTATCAAGTGTATTCACATTTCTTATTTTATTTCGTTGAATTATATCTTTTAATAATATGGATATATAAATCATTTAAATAATCTATTTTTTCTTCTTCTTCAAGTTTTAATGTAAAAGGCATTCCACCATAAGTTATATATTCATCAAATACCTTTTTTTCAGAGACACTTACATAATTTTCTTTATAGTACTGTAAAATTTCTTTATAAGAAAAAGGATACACTTCTATCTTTATATATCTTCCAGATAATAATGTTGAAAGTTCTCCTGATAATAATTGACTATTTGATCCAGTAATATAAATATCACAATCATAATCAATTCTATATCCATTAATACTTTTCTCCCAATTATTTACATTTTGTATTTCATCAAATAATAAATAGATTTTTCCTTCAAGATCTTTTGTTAAGTTATATACTATTTCATTTAATTTTTGATCTGTATCTACTTGATTATATGCTATTGATTCAAAAGAGATTAATAATATATTTTCTTCTTTAATATTCTGTTTAATAAGTTCATTTTTTATTGATTTTAATAAATAAGATTTACCTGATCGTCTAATTCCAGTTATGACTTTTATTATGTCTTTATTTATTAATTTTCTTATTTTTTTAAGATATTGTTCTCTTTTAATCATACATAAAACCTTGTTTAAAAAAATTTTCTTTAATATATTTATTTTTTTAAATAAATTTTTAATTTTCCTAAG
>JAUNXU010000027.1 GCA_030539615.1 Methanobacteriaceae archaeon
ACAACAATAACAATAACAAACAAAACAACACAAGAAGAACAAATAACAGCATAAAGTATGTTTTAAATAAAAAGAAGAGAGATGATAGAGAAAAAGATTAGTTTCTTTTTTTCTTATTTATATAAACTCTCTTTCTTTTTTTTTCTTAAAGAAACTAATTCTATTAAACCTTAAAATAATCACATCCTAAAAAACAAATACATAATTTTTAAAAAATATTTTAAATAAATCTTTAATTATTAAAAACTTATTCTAAGAACTATTATTATTTATAATTAAATTAATAACTCATTTTTTTTTTATTAGATCAACTTTTATATAGTATGATTAAAATAAATTATTAGTAATGGACACGTAATATTATGTACATTCTTTTTTTTCGTATATTACTATTCAGGATTATAAATAAATTATATTTCTTTATATAAAAAAAGAGATATAAAATCATATTTTATTAAAAAAATTTAAAATCAAAAAAAAATAATAGGAGTTAAAATATTTATGAAATTATACTATGATGATGATGTAAAAACAAATGCTATTGAAAATAAAACAGTAGCAGTAATAGGATATGGAAGTCAAGGAAGAGGACAAGCACTAAATATGAAAGATAGTGGAGTAAATGTCATTCTTGGATTAAGAGAAAATGGAAATTCATGGAATAAAGCAAAAGAAGATGGATTAATAGTAAAAACAGTAGAAGAAGCAGTAAAAGAAGCAGACATAATACATATACTTATACCTGATGAAATTCAGAAAAAAGTATATGATACACAAATAAAAGAAAATTTAGAACCTGGAAATACAATCTCATTTTCACATGGATATAATATACATTTTAACTTAATAAAACCAGCTGATTCAATAAATATAACTATGATTGCACCAAAAGGACCTGGATCTATGGTAAGGCAAACATACCTTGAAGGATTTGGAATACCTGGTCTTTTAGCTGTAGAACAAGATGCAACAGGGGATGCATTTGATATAGCATTAGAAATGTCAAAAGCAGTAGGACTTACAAAAGGTGGAGTATTAGAAACAACATTTAAAGAAGAAACAGAAACAGATTTATTTGGAGAACAAGCTGTATTATGTGGGGGACTTACAGGTCTTATTGTATCTGGATTTGAAACACTTGTAGAAGCAGGATACAAACCAGAATTAGCATACTTTGAAACATGTCATGAAGTTAAACTCATAGTAGACTTAATATATAATAAAGGATTTTCTAATATGTGGAATGATGTAAGTAACACAGCAGAATTTGGAGGATTAACTAGAAGAAATAGAATAATCGATGAATATGTAAAAGAAAACATGAAAGAAGTATTAAGTGAAATTCAAGATGGAACATTTGCAGGAGAATTTGCACAAGAAAACATGGTAGGAACACCAAAACTTACAAGCTTAAGAAGAATGGAAAAAGAACAAGAAATAGAAAAAGTAGGAAAAAGACTAAGAATAGCTTGTGGATTAGAAAAAGAAGAATAAATTCTTCTTTTAAAATCCTATTTTAAATATAACACTTCTTAATTCATGAAAAAATAATTCAATCTCTTAAAACCCATTATTAAATCTTATTTTAAAATTATTATAAAAGAAATTAACAAATAACAAAAAAACCATAAATATATAATATGAAAATACTACAAGTAATTCCTTACTTTGCATTTGAAAAAGGGGGAGATGTTAATGTCTGTTATAACATTTCAAAACAATTAGCAAAAAAAGGACACAAAATCACAATATTAACAACAACACTAGATTATAATCCAGAAAACACAAACACCATACCAAATCTAGAAATGATTACAATACCCTACTTATTTAATCTAAGTCTATTTATTTATTCTCCAAAAATGAAAAATTGGATAAAAAAACATATAAAAGAATATGATATAATTCATTTACATGAATTTCGATCATATCAAAATAATATAATAACAAAACAAGCACAAAAAGAAAAAATACCATATATTCTACAACCACATGCATCAACACCCCAACATATAAATAAAAAATATTTAAAACAAATATATGATAAAATATATGGAAATAAAATAATACAAAATGCTACAAAAACAATAGCAGTATCAAAAAGTGAAGAATATTATGATAACCAATTTGGATCAAAAGATACATTATTACTATACAATGGAATGAATATAAAAGAATATGAAAATATATTACATGGATTTAAAAAACAATTCAATATAACAAAACCATACTTATTATATTTAGGACGATTAGATAAATTAAAAGGTATAGATATTATAATAAAATCATATAAACAAGTACAAAAACAATATCCTGATTATAAATTAGTAATAGCAGGAAAAATAAATTCTTATAAAGAAAAATTAGATAAAATAATAATTGATGAAAAAATCAATAAAGAAAATATAATATTCACAGATTATCTAACAGAAACACAAAAAAAACAAGCATATAATGAAGCAGAACTATTTTTAAATCCAGTAAAATATATGGGTGGAGTATCTATAACAACATTAGAATCAATATTAGCAAATACACCTGTAATAGCAACAAAAGAATCTGGTGAAATATTAATCTTAAGTAATTCTGGAATAATAGTTGAATATGGGAATATAAAACAATTAACAGAAAAAATAATATGGGCTATTGAAAATCCTAAAAAAACACAAAAACAAGTACAAACAGGTCAAAAATATATAAGAGAAAATTTATCATGGAAAACTGTTACAGATAAACTAGAAACAATATATGAAGATGCTATTAAAGGAGAAACTAGATAATGAAAAATATTCTTATAATAACTCATGATATTCCTTCAAATAGTGTAGGGGCAACAATACCATTTTATCATATGATAAACAATATAAAAGAAGATTATAATTTAACACTAGTTTCATTTACTACACAAAAATATACAAAACTTGATATAACAACATACTCTATAAATATTCCTGAATATAAAACATTACAAAAACAATTAACATACACATTAAAAAATATGATTTCATTTAATAATCTAAAAACAAGAAGTTTATTAAACTATTATTATAAACCTGAAATGGATAGATTAATTCAAGAAACAATAAAAAAAGAAAATATAGAATTAATAATCACTGATCTACCAATGGCAATTTATACAAAAAATAATAAGTTACCAAAAATAGTATATGCTTTTGATGCAGTAAGTACTTATAATAAGGACATGTCACAAAAAGCAGAAACATTTTCTGGAAAGATATACTGGTATTTACAATATAAGAAAATGCAAAGATATGAAAAAATATATAATAATTATGATGTATGTTTAGTAGTAAATAAACGTGATAAAAAATTATTAGAAAAACATATAAAAAATACTCCTATAAAAGTAGTACCTAATGGTGTTGATACAACTTATTTTACTCCAAAAAAAGATAATATTAAATCTAAAAAACTAGTATTTTTAGGTGATATGAAAACACCACCAAATATTGATGCAATAAACTATTTTTGTAAAGAGATATATCCATTAATACTAGAAAAACAATCAATTGAGTTATTTATTGTTGGAAGAAATCCAACAGATGAAATATTAAAATTAAATGATAATAAGTATATTACAGTTACAAATGAAGTAGCTGATGTTAGAGATTTTCTTGATAAAAATACTATATTTATTGCTCCTATGATATCAGGTATTGGAATTAAAAATAAGATATTAGAAGCAATGGCCATGCAATTACCTGTAATTACTACTTTAAATGGTGTTAATGGTATAGATGCAATTAATAATAAACATTTAGTTATTGCTTCTAATAGTAAAGAGTTTGCAGATTATATTATTTTATTATATCAAGATCTAAAATTATGTGATATTATTGGATCTAATGCTCGTTTATTTGTTGAAAAATATTATTCATGGAGTAATGTATCAGAGATTATTAAAAAACAAATTGATTTAATAAGTAAATAAAGAACTATAAATATTATCATTAACATAAATCTATAATAATTAATCTAAAATTATATACGGACGGTTTTGTTTTATTATGAAAGTTTCAATTGTTATACCAGCATTAAATGAAGAAGGAATTGTAGGTGCTACTATCGAAAGTATCCCATCAGATAAAATAAGAAAAGCAGGATATGATCTAGAAATACTTGTTGTTAATAATAATTCAACAGATAATACAGCTCAAGAAGCAAAGTCAGCAGGAGCAAAAGTAATATTTGAAACAAATAGAGGATATGGTAATGCTTATTTAAGAGGATTTAAAGAAGCAACAGGAGATATTATTATTATGGGGGATGCTGATGGAACATATCCTCTTGATAAATCTCTAGAATTTATTGATTATATTGCAAAAGAAGATTATGATTTTGTTATGGGGTCACGTTTTGATGGAACAATTGAAAATGGGGCAATGCCTGCTTTACATCAATATATAGGAAATCCTGCCCTTACATTAATGCTTAATATACTATTTCATGCTAATTATTCTGATACTCATTGTGGAATGAGAGCAATTAAACATTCAGCACTTGATAAATTAGATCTTAAATCTCCAGGTATGGAATTTGCTATAGAAATGGTTATTGAAGCATCAGAAAAGAATCTTAGTTTAAAAGAAGTGCCTATTGATTATAAATGCCGTGGTGGAGGCGAAGCTAAACTTAATTCTTTTAATGATGGTTGGAGACATATTAAATATATGTTAAAACGTAAATTTGGTAAGTAATCTTATTTTTTATAATTTCTATTTTTTTGGAGTTTTTAAATGAAAATTGCTTTTGTTTATGATACAATATATCCTTGGATAACCGGAGGAGCTGAACATAGAATATATGAAATAGCTTCTCGTCTAGTTAAATATGGTCATGAAGTTCATATTTTCTCATTAGGTTTTTGGAAACTAGATAAAAAATATGAAAATATGGATAATTTAGTCTATAATGGTATTAGTTTACATAGTGTTGGTGATCCGATGGAGTTATACATTGATGGTAAGCGTTCTATTAAAGAAGCAATTTATTTTGCATTAAAAGTATTAACTACTAATTCTTTTAGAGATTTTGATATTATAGATTGTCAAGGATTTCCTTATTTTTCTTCTTTTTCATCTTTTTTTAAAATAATAGGAAGTAATACTAAACTTATTTTAACATTACATGAAGTATGGGATGATTATTGGTATACATATATGGGAAAGTTAGGTGTATTTGGAAAATATATTGAAAAAACAATGTTTTACTTATCAAATAATATGATATGTGTGTCTAATCTTACTTATAATGGATTAATTAAAACAAGAAAACCAGATAATGTTAAAGTTATAGCAAATGGTGTTGATATTAATTCTATTAATAATGTATTAGAATCTGATGAACATTGTAATATCTTATTTGCTGGACGTTTAATTAAAGAAAAAAATATAGATTTATTAGTTAATAGTATTGATATTTTAAGAAATGATTATCATAATGTGTCTTGTTTTATTGTAGGGTCAGGTCCTGAAGAAGATCATCTAAAAAAATTAGTGAAAGATAAAAATCTTGAAAATAATATTTTATTTAAAGGTTTTCTTGATAGTACTGATGATTTATATTCTCTTATGAAAAATGCAGATGTATTTGTTTTACCATCTATTAGAGAAGGATTTGGAATGGTTGTAATTGAAGCTAATTCTTGTGGATTACCTGTTGTTGTTGTTAATTCTGCATGGAATGCTAGTTGTGAATTAGTTTCAAAAGATAATGGTTGGGTTATAGAAAATAATGTGGATAGTCTTGTGTCATGTTTGTTAGAAGTTTTAGATAGTAATTCTTTAGATAAATTAAAAGAATCTTGTAAAAATAAGGCTAAAGATTATGATTGGGATAATATTACATTGAAGATTGAAAATTTTTATAAAGAATGTTTATAATTAAATATTAAGTTATCCTATATTTAATAATATAACATGTTTATCTTTTAATATAAAGTATGGAGTTGTTTTTTTAGTGAGTATGAAAATTATTCAAACACCTGTTAGGTTTTATCCATTTATTGGAGGTGTTGAAAGTTATGTTTATTATATTAGTCGAGAATTAGCTAAACTTGACTGTAATGTAAAAGTAATTTGTGCAAATGAACCAAACAGTATATATGAAGAAACATATAATGGTATAAAAATTAAGAGATTACATTATATAACAAAAGTAGCTAATACAAATATCACACCAGCACTACCAACAACTCTTTTAAAAGAAGACTATGATATAATACACACACATATTCCAACACCATGGAGTGCTGACTGGAGTAATATAATAAGTACCATAAAAAACAAACCACTAATTCTAACATACCACAATAATATAATAGCAACAGGAAAAGAAGATAAAATAGCACAATTTTACAATAATACAGCACTAAAACTACTACTAAAAAAAGCCAAGAAAATAATAATAACACAAGACAACTACATAAACTCACCACATCTTCAAAAATATAAACAAAAAACAATAACAATACCCAATGGAGTAGACACAGAAAAATTCAAACCACAAAAAGAAAAAACACAAAAAAACACAATATTTTTCCTAAGTGTACTAGATAAATACCATAAATACAAAGGATTAGACTATTTACTAAATGCAATAAAAGAAACCAAAAAAACAATACCTGATGTAAAACTAATAATAGGTGGAAAAGGAGAATTAACTCAATACTATAAAGATAAAGCTAAAAAATTGGGAATAAAAGAAAATACAGACTTTATAGGATTTATTCCAGAAGAAAAAATAACAGACTATTATAATATGGCAGAAATATTCATATTACCCTCAATATCAAAAGAACAAGAAGGATTTGGAATAGTACTATTAGAAGCACAATCTTGTCAAAAACCAGTAATAACAACAAATATAGTTGGAATAGCACAAGATATACAAAAAGAAGAAACAGGAATAGTAATAAAACCAAAAGATACAAAAGCATTAACACAAGCAATAAAAGAATTACTTCTTAATAAAGAAAAAGCAGAAGAAATGGGTAAAAAAGGACGACAAATAGTAAAAAAACACTATGAATGGAAAAAAATAGCAGAACAAATCAAAGAAGTCTATGAGGAAATAATATGAAAATATGTTACATAACAAATCTATATCCACCATACATGTTAGGAGGAGCGGAATTAGTCGTACAAAAAATGGCACAACAAATGAAAGAAAGAGGACATGAAGTAACAGTAATCACAACAAGCCCTACAAAAAAAGAAGAACAAACACTTGACAATGAAATACCAGTATATAGAATAAATCCAACAAAAATATATCCTGTATATCAACAAACAAACAAAAATAAACTACTCAAACCATTATGGCATATGTCAGATTTATGGAATAATAAATCTTTAACAGAAATAAAAGAAATACTACAAAAAATCAATCCTGATATAGTACATATAAATAACTACAAAGGATTATCAGTATCATGCTTTAAAGCACCAAAAGAACTAAAAATACCCATAGTATTTACACCACATGATTTTTCATTAATATGTCCAAGAGCAAATCTCATAAACAAAAATAGTCAAAGATGTAAAAACCAAAATAAAATATGTAAAACATATATAGAACTACAAAATAAACTACTAAATAATAATATAGACTTAGTAATATCACCTTCACAATTCATAATAGATAAATTCAAAGAAAATAATTTATTTAAAAATACACCAACTATAAAAATACCGTTAGGAATTGATAAATCAAGTTATAAATCAACAAAAACTTATGAAACAATAGATATAATGTATGTTGGAACATTAGGTAAACATAAAGGAGTACAAACACTAATAACTGCATTTAAACACATACCAAGTCCAGATATACGATTACATATAGTTGGAAAAGGACCAGATCAAGAAGAATTCAAACAAATTGCATCCAATGATAAACGAATAATATTCCATGGATTTATAGAAAATGAAAATGTAATAAAATTAATAGAAACAGCAAATATGATGGTAGTACCATCAATATGTTATGATAATTCACCAGTAGTAATAAATGAAAGTTTCATAACAGGAACACCAGTAATCGGTAGTAAAATAGGTGGAATACCAGAAAATATACATGAAAATGTAAATGGATACTTATTTGAACCTGAAAATCATGATGAATTAAAAGACCATATAATTGATTTAATAAAAAATACTTATGTATTAAAAAGTCTAGAAAAAGGTGCATTTAACACAGTACCTGATAATTCAATGGATATAATGGGTGAAAAATTATTAAAAGAATATAATAAATTAATAAATAAAATAAAACCTACTATATAATGGTGAAATTAAAAATGAATATACAAAATCCATTCACATTAAATGATTGGAAATTTAATGATCTATTAAAAGTAACAATAATAATACAAATATTAATGATCATAATAGGATTAATCTCAGGTTATTCTATTCACATACCAATCATAGGTGATCTAGTAACATTAATATACCTAACATACATACCAGGAATATTAATTCTAAGAATAATGAAACTACATAAATTAGGAAATAGTTACACAGTACTTTTAAGTGTAGGTTTAAGTATACTATCTGTAATGATAATAGGTTTATTAATGAATCAATTATACCCATTAATAGGAATAAAAGAACCAATAACAACAATACCCTTACTAGTAACACTAACAATATACAATGCAATATTAACAATAATAGCATATAAAAAAGATAAAGAATACTATAATATAGAAAAAAAATCTAAAATAGATTTTAAACTATTAAAATCAAACCAATTCCTATTTTTACTTTTACTACCATTAATCTCAATAATAGGAGCTTATCTACTACAATACTATGGAACAAACATAATACAAATATTACTATTACTACTAATTTGTGTAGTAATAATGATAATGGTATCTCAAAAACTAGATGAAAAATACTATTCAATAGCAGTATTTAGTATAGCAATATCAATCTTATACTACAGTGTACTAATATCCAATCATATATGGGGATACGACATATTCTTTGAATACCAATTTGCAACATACGTATTAAAACATGGAATATGGGACTCAGCATGGCCACATGCATATAATGCAATGTTAAGTGTAGTAATGTTTGGACCAATATATTCAAAACTATCAGGAATGACACTAACATGGGTATTAAAATTTGTATATCCATTCCTATTTTCATTAATAAGTCTAGGATTATATAAAATATTTGCCAAACACACAGGATCAAAAATAGCATTTTTAGCAACATTCTTTTTCATAGCATACAATGGATTTTCCTATGGATGGATGGTACAAATGGCCAGACAACAAATAGCAGAAATCTTTTTAGTACTACTTGTATGGTTAATGATAGATAATAAAATACCAGTAAAAAATAAGAAAATACTATATGTACTATTTGGAATAGGATTAATAGTATCACACTACTCAGTAACATACCTATTCATGTTCATGTTATTTATGGTAGTGATAAGTTTAATACTACTTTCACATGGTCCAGGAAATATTATAAATAATATCTTAATGAGATTTGGAATAGAAAAAAAATATTTTGGAGAAAACTTTAAAAAAGAAGATCAAACAATAAGTTTACCTATAACATTAATATTAACAGCATTCTTAATAATATACTATAGTTTAACAGCAGATTCTAAACCAATAGGATCATTATTCGATTCATTAGGATCAGTAACAACAAATCTAATATCAATATTAAAAGGAATAACACATAACTCATTATTCATACCAGGAATTATTGGATTAATAATATTACTATGCTTATTATATAAAATATACAAAATAATATCAAAAGATGTAGATCCAACAACAGTTACAAAACATAATCAAATAAAAAAACTCATTACAAAATTAAAAACAATGAGTGCAAGACGAAAATATATAATAGCATTAATATTTTCTATACTTGTGGCAATTTCAATATGGTGGCCATTTAGCTATATGGATATAGTAAGTATAAATGCAACAAGAGTAATTAAACTATCAATATACTTCATATTTGTAGGATTTATAATGAATCTTATACAACCTGAAGAATTACATTTTCCACGAGAATATAATGGATTTGCAATATTTAATATGATAATAGTACTATTTGGAATATATGTTCCAGCTTTTAGGGGACAATTAAGTTTACAAAGAATATATGAAGTAACATTTGTAATATTAGCACCATTTTGTATAATTGGGGCATATTATTTATGCACTTGGCTTATAAAAACATTAACCAAATTAAATCAAAAACAAATAGGAGATACTGCAATAAAATTAATTGGAATATTTCTAATAATATTCTTTTTATTAAATACAGGGGTAATAGATTTATCAGTAGGTCAAACTGCACCACTACCATTAGATACAACAAATGATGCACCATTATTTAAACAATCTGAATATGCAGGAGTTGCTTGGTTTAATAACTACAGAGATCCAACACTAACAGTATTTTCAGATGCATTTGGAAATATATTACTCTATTGGCTAAATGATATTAGAACAACAAATCCCGAAAATACAACACACTTAGATCCAGGATCATACCTTTTCCTAAGAGGATATAATATAGGACATAACACATTCTTATATGGAAATGGAGAATACAAATCAATAACAGAAACAATACAAAAATCAAATAAAATATATGATAGTGGAAATTCACAAATATATCAAAGAGTATACAGTTAAAAAAATAATTTAACCCCCTTAAAATCTTTTTTTATAGTCTTTTTATTTAACAATTTAAATTTTTATCACATCCACCTAAAAAACAACACTAAACTAGCTACGCCTTACAAAAAAATAATACAAATTAAATAAGGTCTTAGATTTTTATGAAATTTTCAAGTGTTGTCTGTGTTTGTTTTGGTGGTGTGGGTAGTGTTTGTTGTTTTGTTTAGTTTTTTTTTATTTTTGTTGTAGTGTTTTTTTGGTGGTTTTAGTCTTATGTTTCAGTATAGTGTTGTTGCATTTTTGTTTTAGTGTTGTATCATGTGGTAGGACTATGCTTGTTAGTAATATTTTTAGGTAGATGCTTTTGCTGATTGATTCTTTTGTAATATTTGTGGAATTTTTGTGATTTGAATGCATCTTATTTTGAAGAAATCTTCTATTAGTCCTTGTATTGGTTTTAATTCGTTCCAGTTTTCTAGTTTTTGGATTAACTGTTTTAGTTAAGTATTCTATTAGTTTTTTCTTTTTATTATAGGGGTTTTTAGGAAATATGATGAGGATGATTTTGTATATTGTTAATGGATGTATAATAATTTGCATATGGGTAATAACCTCTATCAAAGAGTATTGGTATCTTTTTGTATTGATTATTCTTCTTCTTTGTTAGTTCCTTTTAATACTTTATCTAATATTTTGGAGTCATGTGGTGATCCAGAATGGATTAATATTGATATATAGACATAATGTTTTTTTTAAGTACTACTGTTACTTTAAATCCAATATAATTATCTTTTTGTTGTACTGTAACCAATTGTAGCTTTAATTTTTCATAATTTTTTTAGGAGTCACATATTTACGTAATACTATTAATATCACATTTTCTGGTGTTGCATCAACAATAAACCGTCTATTAACTTTTCATAGTAGGTTTACTTTAGTCTTTTTAATAGGCTGTTTACTATTTTTCTCAAATTGCTGTGGTTTAAAACGAGACAAATATTCTGAAATTTGAACTGCTGAAAATTCGTTCTTTTTTATACTTAAAAATTTTCTCAAAGAAGGTTGGGTATTTATCATCATCTATTAATTTACTTAAAGGATATTCAAAAAAGAAGCTAGTAAAACAATATTTTAACATGATAATTGCATCATTTTAGTATTTTAATACCATTTCATAGCACATATATTTTTCTTTCAACAAACTAAAATTAGGTCTTTTTACTTTAAATAACCCTTAAAAAAAGTATTCTACAAAACTCAAACTAATTAAATAATAAAACAAGTAAAAAAAAGAACTCATCACCTTCAAAAAAATACTAAAAATCTAAGACTCTATAATTTTTAATATTTTTGTATATTTTTTATTAACTAATATATTTATTAATACTTGATAACATATTTAACTATTAATTCAAATTATTGATTTGAATAAAATATAGTTTAAAAAAGAACTACTTATTTACAAAAAAATATAAGGATTATTAATTTATTATTTATGGATATGGTCGTGTAAAGTAGGATTATATTTAAATTGGAAATATTGTGGTTCTTTTTTATAGATATTAAATTAGAAAAAAGAGTTGATTAAAAAATGTATAATAAGAAACTAGCAATATTAATTGTATTTTTTGTTATTATAATCTGTGGGATGGGGGTAAATACTGTATTTGCAACAGATAATCTGAGTATGAGTGATTTAAGTACAAATCTTGAAACACAAAATACTGTATCTGATATAAGTATAATAGACCCTTCTTATGATGTAACTAATAATAATGCTTTAAAAAAAGATACATCAACTGGTAATATAACACAAAAAAACACAAACAAATATAATAATATAAATAATAAACAAAAACAAGAAGAAACAAACAACACAATCAAAACAACAACCAACACCAACATAATAAACACCAACACCAAAACAACAGGAACAGGAAACTTCACAGAACTAGAAAAAGCTATAAATGATACAGATAGTGGTGGAACACTAAAACTAACACAAAACTACACAAGAACAACTGCTGGTGAATACCAAGAGGGTATACTTATTAATAAGACTATTACAATAAATGGTGATGGATACACAATCGACGGAACAAACAACGGAAGAATATTCAGTATAAACAGTAAGGGTAAGTTAACACTTAACAACATAACACTCACAAACGGACAAACTGCTGCTGATGGTGGTGCAATATACAATGGTGGGACACTAACAATAAACAACTGTACATTAACACACAACACCGTAACAGGAAAAAGTGGTGGTTATGGTGGTGCAATATACAATGGTGGAACACTAACAATAAACAACTGTACATTAACACACAACAATGCAACAGCATCAGAACAAATTAGTTATGGTGGGGGTGGTGCAATATACAATGGTGGAACACTAACAATAACAAACAGTATACTAACACATAACAATGCAACAGGAGCCTATTGTCATGGTGGTGCAATATCCAACAATGGTGGTGGAACAATAACAATAACAAACAGTACACTAACATACAACACCGCAACAGGACTAGACTTTGGTTGGGGTGGTGCAATATACAACTATGGTGGAACAATAAATATAACAAACAGTACACTAACAAACAACACCGCAACAGGACAACGTAATGGTGAGGGCGGTGCAATATACAATACAGATAATGGTGTGTTGTGTGTTGTTGGTTCTGTGTTCTTAAATAATACGGCTAATATGGGTAGTGCTGTGTATAAATTGGGTGGTAGTGTTGTTGTGGATGGTAATTGGTGGGGTAGTAATGATCCTAGTTGGAGTAATTTATTAAGTGGTATGGGTAATGGTCCTAATAGTTTTGTGGTGGTGAATTTTACTAATTGTTCTGTTTATAATGGTAAAGTTGTCAGGATGGGTGTTTATTCGTATTTGAAGGATAATACTTCTCAGGTGTGTTTACCTTTAAGGGAAGTAAGTTTTATAAGCAAAAATGGGATATTTAGTCCAACAAGTACTAATTTCACAGGAAATACTACAACAATTTATACAGGAAAACCAGGGGAATTAAAAGCAACTATTGATAATCAAGATATGTTTTATCCTTTAAAAGATCTTAATAATAGTTTCAGTGTATTAGAATCATTAATTAATGATAATATTAATGGAACAATCATATTAACTAAAGATTATGTTCGATCAGATAACGAAACTAATTATATTGACGGTATCACTATTAATAAAAATATTACAATAGAAGGAAATGGATTTACAATTGATGGAACATCATTAAATGGTACAACAGGAAGAATATTTCAAATAAAAGAAACATGTAATTTAACTTTAAATAATTTAACA
Source organism: Methanobacteriaceae archaeon (assembly GCA_030539615.1). Lineage (GTDB taxonomy): Archaea > Methanobacteriota > Methanobacteria > Methanobacteriales > Methanobacteriaceae > Methanosphaera. The sequence continues at coordinate 14,022 of JAUNXU010000027.1, forward strand.
CTCACAGGAGGAAACCATAGTGCGGGTGGTGCAATATACAACCATAATGGAACAATAAATATAAGAAACAGTATATTAACACAAAACAATGCAACAGCAACAGGACAAGATAGTATTGGTTATGGTGGTGTAATATACAATGTTTATGGTGGGATAAATATAAACAATTGTACATTAACACAAAACACAGTAACAGGGCAAAATATTGGTGCAGGTGGTGTAATATACAATCTTTATGGTGAAATAAATATAAACAATTGTACATTAACACAAAACAATGCAACAGGACAATATAGTTATGGTGGTGTAATATATAATAATGATGGTGATTTGAAGGTGAGTGGTTCTGTATTCTTGAATAATACTGCTTATAATAGTGGTAGTGCTGTGTATAACTTATCAGGTAATGTTGTTGTAGATGGTAATTGGTGGGGTAGTAATGATCCTAGTTGGAGTAATTTATTAGGTGATATGAGCGATCCTAGTAATTTTGTGATGATGACTTTTACTAGTACTAGTGTATATGCTGGTGGTTGTATAAGTTTAAGGGTTTCTTTAAATACTTTGAATAATTCTAGTTTAGTTGATGGTTTACCATTAAGAGAAGTTGTACTTACTACTGATTCTAATGGTAGTTTTACTAATAATAATACAAATTTCACAAAGAGTATGGAAAGTAATTATACTGGAGGCAGGGGTGTTTTAAAAGCAATAGTTGATGGTTGTGAAGAAATAATAGATTTAACACGAACTAGTGTTAGTATTAATGAAACTAGTATACAAGATACATTTTATGGTGAAAGTCCAATAGTTAATGCAATAGTAATATTTACTGATGGACAAGAGGTAACTTGTGGAAATGTAACATTTATTATTACAAAACCTGATATGACCATTCAAGAATACACTACAACACTAAATAATAGTAACATTGCAAAATTAAACATAACAGACATAAACTCTTACACAACAGGAACATATAATATTACAGTAAAATACACATCAACTAATAACTCATACAACAACAGCATAAATAATACAAAAAAACAATGGAATGTAATACCACAAGTAAACACTAATTTATCATTAAGTATTCAGCCATTAATAATATCTCCAACAAGACTAGTAAAAATCATACCAAACTTAACACCAACAAACGCAACAGGAAACATAGAATATTACCTAGATGGTACATATTACCAAACAGGAAACACCTATGAAACCATAATACTAACTAATATTTCTATAGGAAAACATAACATAACAGGAACCTACACAGGAAACACACAATACAAAAACAGTACAGATACAATATACTTCACAGTAGAATCAGACATAACATTTACAATTGATGTGTTAACATCTCCATTTTACATAGGGGATAACATTACAATAGTACCATATTTGCCTGATAATGCTACAGGAACAATAACATACATACTTGATGGGAAAATAATAACAAAAACAAATAAAATACATGAAAATAAGACACTAAATGAATTACCATTAGGGGAATATACATTAATAGCATCCTATAGTGGTGATACACAATATGTTGAATCAATCGTAACAACTAACTTCACAATAAACAAAATACCAACAACCATACTAATAGATCCAATAGTAGCACAAGCAGGAGACAACATACAAATAACAGCAAACATAACCAACACACGAAACCAAACCATAACAGGACTTGTAGCATTTAAACTAAACGGACACACCATAGGAAAAACAAACACTACAAATGGACAAGCCATACTAAACTACACAATACCCAACACCTACACAAGCAAAAATTATACAATAACCGTAATATATGGGGAAAATAATATATTCACAAAAGCAACCACTAACACCACACTAACACTAACCAAAAAACAAGCCAAGATACAAATAACACCCATAAAAGGATATGCAGGAACAACAATACAACTAACCACAAACATCACAGATATGAAAGGAACACCACTAAACACCGGAACAATAGTCTACAAAATCAATCAAAAAACCATAGGAAAAACAAATATCACTAATGGAAAAGCAACACTAGAATACAAAATACCAGACAACTACACAAGTAAAAACTATACAATAACAGCAGTACTATCAGACAAAAACTACCAAAGAACAGAAACCAACACCACACTAACACTACAAAAAACACCAACAAACATAACAACAAACCCATTAATAATACCCGAAAAAACACCATTTACAATAACAGCAAAAATAACCAATAACCAAACACAAAAACCACTAACAAACGGAAAAACAGGAATCAAAATCAACCAAAAAACACTAACAAACAACCTAACACCCGACAAAAACGGAATAATCACATACACAATCAACAACAACACATACAAAAAAGGAACACACAACATCACAATCATGTACGGAGAAACAAAAAACAACCAAGAAACAAGAACACAAACAACACTAACAATAATATAAAAAACATTCAACATTTTCTATTCCACTCCCTTATTTCTTTTTATATAAAAACTTAAAATATGAAAAGAATATGAAAAATTGTTATTTTTTAATTTCTAAATATTATAAAAAACATAATAATATTAGAGGTGTTAAAAAACGGAAAAAAATAATAAATCAAATGTGGATATATTAAGGGGAGATCCAAAAAAAGCAATAAATATGTTAGCTATACCTATGATATTATCAATGTTAATAACAACAGCCAATAATTTAGCAGATAGTATATGGGTAGCAGGATTAGGTGCAAATCCACTTGCAGCAATAGGATTTATAACTCCTTTATTTTTTATATTAATAGGAATTGGTAATGGTATAGGTGCAGGGGTAAATTCAGTAATAGCAAGATATATAGGGGCAAAAAATGATTATAAAGCAACTAATTCTGGATTACATTCAATAATTCTAAGTATAGGTATATCTTTAATTGTCACTGTTATATTATTATTATCTTGTAAAACCTTACTTGAAATAATGGGTGTAAACGATGTATTACAATATGCATTAAGTTATGGTAACATATTATTTGCTGGTTCATTTACATTAATTTGCTCAAACATATTTAGTAGTATCTTTCGAGCAGAAGGAGATATAAAACGAGCAACAAATCCACTTATATTAACAGCAATATTAAACATAATACTAGATCCAATATTTATATATGTATTAAATATGGGTATTGCAGGAGCAGCAATAGCAACAGTACTTTCAACATTATTAGCAGTAATATTACAAGTATATTGGATGTTTATAAAAAGAGACATGTTTCTAAAATTAGATTTTAAATTATATAAACGAGACTTATCCATATATAAAGATATATTAATAGTTGGAATTCCAGCAAGTTTAGAGCAATTACTAATGGCAATGCTTGGATTTATTAATAATTCATTAATAGCAGCAACTGGTGGATCAATGCAAGTAGCTGCATATACAAGTGCATGGCGTTTAATTTCTATTGGAAATATGCCATCTATAGGTATAGGAACAGCTTTAATTACAGTAGCAGGTGTAGCTTATGGATCTAGAAATTTAGATAATTTAAAAAAAGCATATACATATTCAATAAAAATTGGGACATTTATATCAGTAATTCTTGTAATTTTCTTTTATATTACTGCAGGATATCTTGCAAATGTATTTACATATTCATCAAATAATCCTCAATTATTGGATTTCATAGTTAATTGTTTACATATTCTTGTATGGTTTTTAGTTCCATTATCTATAGGTATTTCAGCATCAAGTATATTACAAGCTCTTGGAAAAGGAATATTCTCATTATTATTAATAATTATAAGAAAAATATTAGTTGTATTATTATTTGTGTTACTATTTGTATTTGTATTTCATTGGAAATCAGAAGGAGTATATCTTGGAATAGTAGTAGGAAATATGGTTGGATCAGTAATTGCATATTTAATAATTGAAATATATCTTAAACGTTTAAAAAAATATTTTGTCTAAAAAATAATTTTAAACATTTTTTTTTTGGATTAAAAATTACTTAAAATTTTTAGTATAAATACGAAAAAAATTTTAATAAAAATATTATCCATATCCAATTTAAAAAAAAGAAGAAATATATGAGATTATTCTCATATTATGTTGTTTTTAAGAAGGCAATTAATGCTTTTGCAATAGTATTAACATCACGTGAATATACAAAGTCATATCCATGATTTCTTAAGTATTCATCTGGATTTGCTAATCCTGTAAAACTTGAATAACTAAAATTATCATCATGAGCTCGTTCTAACCAATCTAATCCTCGTATATCTTTAGCAGTGTTTGGATCAAATACAATAAATAAATCACGATCTTTTTTAAGTTTCATAAAAGCATTTGAACATATATCTACAAATGTTCCTGCACAAACTCCTCCAAATATTGGTATTTGGATTGCATTTGATGGTAAACTACATGAATATATATATTGTGCATGTTTATTTGATCCTACACCATAATTATAAACTGTAAATCCTAAAGATCTTAATTTATTAGCAAGTTCGTCAATAAATTTATAATCTTTACTTGTACCATATATAATATCACTTGTAATATATATTGGACGTGATAACATACTTGATAATCCTTCTGAAACAATAGTACTCCATGATTTCACACTTATTTTTGAACATATAGATGAAATTGAAGAAGTATCTAATGCTAAAGCCATAGAATAAACTAAATTATAAAATCCTAATTTTCCTAATGTTGTAGAAACAGTATAAGGAGCTTTATTATTAGTTTTAAAATAATTTAGTGTATTATTTGCAATACTAATTATATTTGCTTTTGAAAAGTTTCCTGCTTTAAGAGTATCTGTTGATGTACTAGCATTTTTATAATTTAATAATTGAACAGTATTTCCTGAACCACTATTAATTAATAATACAGCTTCACAAGCAATTGCAAGATAATCTTGCATATTAACAGAAGTACCTGCAATATCTATTTTTGATGGTAACTTACCATAAATTTCAATATATTCTGCTAAATTAGAACTTGCTGTTTTAATTTCAGCTAATGAAAATTTTGTAGTTGATCCTGAAGTTAATAAAGTAAGTGTTCCATCATTGTTTGATTTATCATACTTTGATGAACCAACATATTTAGCTGATATTTCATATTTTTTATTACTAAATGAAGCAGGAATTTTATATGTTAAACTTGCAACACCATTTATAATAGAAGTAACACCTATTGTTTTATCATTTATTTTAAATACTACTTCTCCTTTATTTACTCCATCACCATTTATAGTATTTACACTTGTATGAATATTTATTGTCTGTGAAGTAGTACTTGTTATTGAATAAATTTGAGTAACTGTTTTAATTAATGGAATTGTCAATGAATTTTTATTTGTTGAAGATTTATATTGACTATTTTGACCATAAATAACATCAACAGTATATGTTTTTGCAGCCCAATTAGGAATAATATAATTTAATACTGCTTTTCCATTAGATACAGTTGCTTTACCTAATGTTGTACCATAAATTTTAAAAGCTACTGTACCAGTATTTACATTATTTCCTGTATTATCTTTAACAGTTGCAACAAATTGAATAGTACTACCTTGACTACCAGTTACACTATTAAGAGAAACTTTAGTTGTTGTTTTAAGAACACTAAGCTCTGATTTTCCAGATGATGCAAGATAATCTTCATTTTCAGCAAAAATTGCATTAAGTGTATAAGTTTTACTACTCCAATCTTGAATAGTATAACTAGTACTTGCAACACCATTTGAAACTACTGCTTTTCCAATAGTTACACCATTTATTTTAAATACTACATTTCCTGATTTAACAGGAATACCATTACTACTTTTTACAGCTGCGTTTAATGTAACATTTTTTCCCACATAATTTTTAACACTAGTAACTGTTATAACAGTTGAATTTTTTGTTATTTTAAGAATATTATTATCTTGAGATGATGCATATATATTATTTTCACTATATTTTGCAGTTATACTGTATGTTTTTGCAGCCCAATTGGGTATTGTGTAAATAAAAGTAGTTTTACCATTAGATACAGCACTTTGTCCAATAGTTCTATCATTTATTTTAAATGTTACAGTTCCAGTATTTATATTATTTCCATTAGAATCTTTTATAGTTGCAGTAAATTTAGTTTTTGTTTTGACAGTAGATGTTACTGCATTTACATTAGTTTTAGTAGTTTTTTTTACAGAACTAGTTTTAGTAGAAACAACTGCTGTTGTTTCTGATACTTTATTAATAGAATCTTTTGAAATAGAATTATCAGAAGAATTAGTTTTTAAATTATTTGAATTAGTATCTTGTATTGTATTATCTGATTGGGTAGGTGTAGTTACAGAATTTTGACTTGTGCTTGTTGTATCATCTATTTGAGTAGTTGTATTAGTTGTTGCTGATATTGCTGAAATTGTAGTTATCAATATTACTATTGTTAATAAGAATAATATTGCTTTTCGCCTAATTTTACCTCCTCCTTGTAAGATTAATAATCTTAACATTGAATTTAATTTTTTTTATAAACGTAATTAATTTTTTTTATCTTATTTGAGTGTTTGACAAAAGTTATTTTTTTAGAAAATTTTATTTTTTAATTATTAAAGTAAAAAATTTTTCTTAATCTTTTTATTTAATATTTTGAATTTTTGTCATAGCCTCTTATTATTATATAGGTTTTATTATTATATAAATTATTGTCTTATTTTCCTTAAAAAAGAATAAATTAGGCTTATTTAATTAAAATAATATCTATAATCAATTATTTATATTTGTTTTATAATCATTTTAACATTTGATTATTAAAACTAATTATTGATAAAGTATGAATTAAATTCTAAACAATTAATTCTTATAAAAAAATACATAGAATAAATAAAATACTTAATACATACTTAAAAT
>JAUNXU010000028.1 GCA_030539615.1 Methanobacteriaceae archaeon
AAATATAATTTAAATAATCGTCGATGGAGGACTAAAATATAATGGAAAATTCATTAATTAGGATAGTATTAGATATATTAAAACCTCATGACCCAGCATTACCTATGTTTGCAATGTTTTTAAGTGATTTAGATGGTGTAGATGGAGTTAATATTACATTAATAGAAATAGATAAAGATACTGAAAATGTAAAAATTACAATGGAAGGAACAAATTTAATATATGATGATATTAAAGAAGCTATTGAACATTACGGTGGATCAATTCATAGTGTTGATGAAGTAGTAGCTGGACGTAAATTAGTTGAAGAAGTACGAACACCTCAAGATTAACTAAATTAATAATTTATTTTTTATTTTTTTTTAACCTTAAGTATAATCTAATTTTTTTTTATTTAAAATTCAATATTTATTCTATTTAACTATAATATTTTGAAAAATAATTACAAATATAATTCTTCAAGGAAGTAAAATCATAATGAAAGGAAAAATAACACCAAAAAATTTACTAGGTAAAAATAACACTAAAAAAGAAAAAATTACACTAGATAATTTAATAACAAAAGTAAGTACAAATACTGTAGCTGATGCAATAAAAAATACATTACATAAAAAAGGAGTTATTGAGGGAGTAAAACCATTAAATAATAAAGATATTGTAATGGGAAAAGTTGTAACAGTAAAAACAAGTTCTGATGACTGGGGAACTTCTATAAAAGCAATATATGGAGCAGATAAAAATGATATTCTATTAATTCAATGTGATAATGATGAGTATGCTATATGGGGGGAAATGGCATCACAAGCTGCAAAAAAACATGGTTTAAAAGCAACAATTATAATTGGAGCATCTAGAGATACTAATGAAATACTTAATTTAAATTATCCTGTATATTCTAAATCGATTAGACCTAATTCAGGATTTCCAAAAAATGAAGGAATAATTAATGAACGATTAATTATAGATGATATGGTTGTATGTTCTAATGATATTGTAGTAGCAGATGTGAATGGAGTTGTAATTATACCTTCAAATAAAGTAGATATAGTTCTTGAAGAAGTAAATAATATAATTACATTTGAAAATCAATCTATTAAAAAATTATTGGAGTCTGATGATTCATTGGTAGATATTTTAAATATTTAATTTTTTTTTAATTTTTATTTTTAATGATTCTTTTATAAACCTATCCAAAACTATAAATATAAAAACATGTATATTATATTCTATAGAAAATCATATATATTAAGAAGAATAATATAATAGAAAAAAATAATATGAACGTAAAAAATTATCAACATCAAAAGGGATGAAAAAACTAATTCTCAAAAAAACTCATTAATCCCATTTTAACCATATAACTTAAATTTAAACTAAAAATTGATTAATAAATCAACTCAAAGAAACTAAGCTTCAAATATCACTAAAAAATCATTATAACATAATAAAAGAATTAATAATCCTCTAAAAAAATAGTTTTATACGAAAAATCATGAAAAAAGAAAAATCAACTAATAAAAATAAAAAAATAGGTATAATAAAACACATAACTAAACGAAATAAAATTATAATAGAATCAAAACAAACACCAAAAACAGGATCCATCATAACAAATGAAAAACAAGAACCAATAGGCAAGGTAAATGATATATTTGGATCTACAAAGAGACCTTACATTTCAATAACTAAAATCAATGAAAAACAAACAAAAAAAGGCGATATACTTTATTTATCCAAACAGAATAATAAAAGGAGGATGAAAAAACGTCACCAAAAATAAAAAGAAAAAGAAAAATGGGCAGACCACGAAAATCAAAAACAGAGAAAACAACAAATACAAATAATGAAACTAAAATTATAAAAGTATCAGAAGTAAAACAAAATCTAGCTAGTGAAATAGAAGAAATAGAAGAAGTTCCTAAAAGAAAAGTAGGTAGACCTAAGAAATCTGAAACTGGAGCTTCTGATGGTACTAAGAAACGTGGTCGAGGTAGACCTAAGAAATCTGAGGTTACTGTGGATGATGGTACTAAGAAACGTGGCAGGGGTAGACCTAAGAAATCTGAATCTGGTGATGTTGATGGTACTAAGAAACGTGGTCGTGGCAGACCTAAGAAATCTGAGGTTACTGTGGATGATGGTACTAAGAAACGTGGCAGGGGTAGACCTAAGAAATCTGAATCTGGTGATGTTGATGGTACTAAGAAACGTGGTCGTGGCAGACCTAAAAAATCTGAAACTGACAATGCAAACTTAAAGGAATCATCAAAAAAAGAACAAAAAACAACTAAAAAATCTGAAACAAGGAAAACCAAAAAAGCTAAAAAATCAATTGAATCATCATTATTACTTGATGAAGCACCAACAATAGAATCAAAATCTTTAAAAGAAGTAGTATCAAGTCCTGTTGTAGATACATCTGCTTTAGGAATGCCTGAAGATGATGATGTAAAAGTAATGACTGGAACTGAATTAGATGTTGAAGATATAATAAAATTAGATGTATCTGAAACAGAAGATTTAGAAGAAATAAAAGAAGAAAAAGATGTTCTCTCTGAAAAACAACATATGAAAGAAGATGTTGCAGAAATGGAGAAAAAAGAAACTAAATGTCCAGAATGTGGATCAACAAAGTTAATTAATGATCATGAACGTGGAGAAGTTGTATGTGCATTGTGTGGTTTAGTAATTGATGATAACATTGTTGATATGGGGCCTGAATGGAGAGCATTTGATCACGAACAGAGAGATAAACGTACACGTGTGGGAGCTCCAATAACATATACAATACACGATAAAGGTCTTTCAACAATGATTGATTGGCGTAATAAAGATATTTATGGAAGAGATATACCTGCTCGTAATAGGGCTCAATGGTATCGTCTACGAAAATGGCAAAGAAAAATCAGAATATCTGGAGCAACAGAACGTAATTTAGCATTTGCATTAAGTGAATTAGATAGAGATTCATCTAGATTAGGACTTCCTAGATCAGTAAGAGAATCTGCATCAGTAGTGTATCGTAATGCAGTTGATAATAAGCTTATTCGTGGACGTAGTATTGAAGGTGTAGTAGCTGCATCATTGTATGCTGCATGTAGAAGATGTGCTGTTCCAAGAACACTTGATGAGATAGCTGATGTTTCAAGGGTAAGTAAAAAAGAAGTTGGAAGAACATATCGTTTCTTAACTAGGGAATTAAATATAAGATTACCTCCAACATCACCAATTGATTATGTTCCTAGATTTGCTAGTGAACTAGAACTTTCTGGTGAAGTTCAATCAAAAGCTATTGAAATAATTAATCAAGCAATGGAAAATGGATTAACTTCTGGTCGTGGACCAACTGGTGTAGCAGCAGCAGCTTTATATATAGCATCTGTATTATTAGATGAACGTAAAACTCAACGTGATGTTGCAGATATTGCTGGAGTTACTGAAGTAACTATACGAAATAGATACAAAGAATTAACTGAACAATTAGATATGGGAGTTACATTATAAGTAACTTCTACTTTTTTTTTATTTTTATTTAAAATTAATATTTTTTTTTTGGGTGGTTAAAATGAGAAAATAAATAAAAATTTTCTCTATTTACCTTTTAATAAAAGTACAATCCATATTATTACAAATGCAGCTATAACTATGTATAATATTCTTCTTTGTTTCCTCATAGCTAATTCTCTTTGTTTAAATGCTTCTTCACAATCTGGACTACAAAATTTTTCTGAAGTTGGCATTGGTTTTCCACATGCTGGACAATGAAAGTGTTGTTCAATTACCATAATATCATATTCTCCTATTTTTTTCTTTTTAAGATTTAATTAATGTTCCGATTTGTTCGGTTAATGCTTTTTTAATATTTTCTGGTTTGTTACCATTTACAATGATTGTTTTTATTTCTGATCTTTTTATTATTTGAACAGCAGTCATATCAATAAATTGGTATGTTCCTGCTTTTGTTTCATTTTGACTAATGATTTCCATTAATTTTTCTGGAGTTACTTCATTAAATAATTGTGCATCAGAATATTTATTAGGGTCTTTATCATATAATCCATCAACAGATGTTGCATTAATTACTAAATCTGCTTCTACAAATTCAGCTAAAATACTTCCTACTGCATCAGTACTATGTGCTGGTTCAGTTCCACCCATTATTACTATTTTTCCACAAGATGCATATTCACTTGCTTCATTAAAATTTGTTGGAATTTTAGGATAAGAACATTCTTTTAAAGCTAATTGTAATAACTTAGCATTAATTCTAGTTACTTCAATTCCTATCTCATCACATATTGATTCAGATAATCCCATATCTCGTACTACACTAATATAATTTCTAGCTGGAAGTCCACCACCTACAACTATAAATATTTCATTTTCTTTATTTATTTCTCTTATTATATTAGCATATTCTTCAAATCTTTTATTATCATAACTTTTTAATAGAATTGATCCACCAATTGTAATTACTATGCGCATTGTTATAACTACTCTCCTTGTTAAATATTATAATCTTATATTATGAATATATATATCTAAATTCTATTTTATATAATTTTAAATAAGTTTATATTAAAAAATTGGATGGTTTAGTATATATTATTCTTATTCAAAACTAAAATTTAGTAAGTGTTATATGTATTATTTTATATGAAGTGTATATTTTATTAGAATTTTTACTTTTTTATTAAAATTATCTTGTCTAAAACTAATTTAATAAATTTAATAATTTAAAATAAAATGACTTTTTTAATTAAAATAAAGAAAATAATATTTTTAAAAAAATATTTTTTTTATGATTAATAACCTTTTTTTTATTAATAAAATTATAAATATGGTGTTTAATAAATAAAAGATTAATTAAATGGGTTTTAAATTTAAATATTTTTAAAATTTTTTTTATATGGGGATTTAAAAAAATGGATACTTTAGAAAAAAGAAATAGGATAGAATATATAGATTATTTAAAATGTATGGGGATTATTGGTGTATTATCTATACATTTATGTTCTAGTTATGTTGGTGAGTTAAGTTTAATGAATTCATTTTGGATTCAAGGTCTATTTTTAGAATCTATATCTCGATTTGGAATAATATTATTTGTAATGGTTTCAGGTTTATTACTATTAAGGAAAAAACAGGAAATAAAAAATGTTCCTCGAAGATTAAAACGAATACTTATCCCTTTTTTATTTTGGTTTATATGCTATTTTTTTGTTAAATTAATTTTTATTCTCCCTAACCCTAATCTAGATTTAATTGCTATTATTAACTTTTTTATTAGTGGATTAATGGATCCAACAATTATTTCTGTACAATTCTGGTTTGTTTATATGATTATGGGATTATATATTGTATCACCAATAGTTAGTACATGGATATCTAATTCAAATATGAAAGAAATTGAATATTTTTTATGTATTTGGATAATGTTTATGGTTCTTAATCTTTTCAATGAAAAGATATTGTTATTAAAATATTTAAGTGGTTGTGGAGGATTTTTAGGATATTTTATATTGGGTTATTATTTAAATAATAAAAAATCAAAATATCTTGAAAATAGAAAATTAGGATTTATATTATTTGTAATTGGGACATTAATTACTTTTTTTGGTGTAATGGGATTATCTTTTTTATTCAATGGACTAAATTTAAAATTAATGCCTATGGGTGATTTAACTCCAGCTGCTTGTATGCAAGCTGTGGGAATATTTATTATAATTAAAAATACGGATTTTTCAAAGTTATGGGGAAAATTTAATGAAAGAATTAATAAACTAGTAGTTAAAATAAGTATTTTAAGCTATGGTATCTATTTATCAAATATATTACTTATACGATTTTTACAATTATTGGGAATATACTCTGCAAAGATATCTCCTTTAATTAATGTGCCTCTTTTTATAATAATTACACTTTTTATTTTATCTGTAATGTTGATTATAATGGATAAAATACCTATTTTAAAATATTTCACAGGTATTAAATAATTTATAAATTCAGATTAACTTATTTTTTTTTTAGAGTATAATGTGTGGTTAAACTCTAAATTTTTAAAATAGAAAACTTGTAAAATTATTTATTTCTTCATTAACTAATGAATTTTCTAAAAAAATGATTTTTGTCAGACATTTGTATATTAAATATATATTTTTTTAGTTTATCGAATATTTTAATAATGTTAAATAATATAAATTATAAATAATATGAAAATATATTTTTTCTTAGACATATCTTATTAAAGGTTTTAATAAATGAAAATATGATAAAAAGATATTAATAATAATCAAAAATAGTAAAAGTCAGTATTTGATTTAGTTATTTTAGTTAATTGTTAATTTTAAGTAAAAATATTTAAATTTTATATTATTAATAATATTAAATTTGCTGTTTTTAAATAATTTTTTTTTTTTAATTGAATCAATTCTATAATAATAATTTAACTACTGTATATAAAGATAATAAATAAATTTTGAATTTTATAAATATAAAAATTAACAAATAAAATATAAGATTATGAGGTATAATAAATGAGTGATGTATCATCAAAAGAGATATATGAAGTTAAAAAGACATTAAAAGATTTACAAGATAAAAAAGGTAGGGGGACAGAACTAGTAACTGTATATATTCCACCAAATAAACAAATTAGTGATGTAGTAAAACATATGCGAGATGAACAAGGGCAATGTGCAAATATAAAAAGTAAACAAACGAGAAAAAATGTACAATCAGCAATAGAAGTAATCATGCAAAGAATGAAACTATTTCCAAAAGCACCTGATAATGGATTGGTTTTATTTGTAGGGATGATACCTAGAGGTGGGCCTGGAACAGAAAAAATGGAAACATATATTTTTGAACCACCTGAAGAAGTACAAACATATATTTATCATTGTGATTCTCAATTTTTTATAGAACCATTAAGACAAATTATAGAATATAATGAAGTATATGGTGTATTGGTTCTTGATAGAAAAGAAGCAACAATAGCAACATTAAGAGGGAAACGAACAGATATTATAAAACATTTAACTAGTGGAGTTCCTGGAAAACATAAAGCAGGAGGTCAATCACAGAGACGTTTTGATAGACTTATAGATTTAGCGGCACATGAGTTTCTTAAAAGAATTGGGGATCATACAAATGAAGCATTTTTACCTATAGAAGATCTAAAAGGTGTAATTATAGGTGGTCCTGGACATACTAAAGAAGAATTCATAGAAGGAGATTATTTACATTATGAAATAAAAGATAAAATTATTAATACTGTAGATACATCTTATACTGGAGATTTTGGAATACGTGAAGTAATTGATAAATCTGAAGATACATTAGAAGAAATGGATATAATGCAAGAAAAAAAATATATGAAAAGATTTTTATCACAATTAATATCCGAAGAAGGTTTAGCATCATATGGTGAAGATGAAGTAAGAAAAAATCTTAAAATGGGAGCAATAGATGTATTATTATTATCAGAAAATTTAAAAACAAAAAGACAAACATATACTTGTCCGCAGTGTGAAACAACCGAAACTATAACAACAAAACAACATCAAGAACCACCAACAAAAAGATGTCCTAATTGTAATGAAGAAATGAAAATAACAAAAACACAAGATACTATAGAAGAATTAGTGGAAATTGCAGAAGAAGTAGCTACTCATGTAGAAGTAATTTCTGTTGAAACTGAAGAAGGTATACAATTATATAAAGCATTTGGTGGAATTGCAGCAATATTAAGATATAAAATAAGATAAAATTAAAGATTATATTATATATAATCTCTACTAGTACTTTTTTTTAAAGTTTTAAAAAGAAATTATCATCAATAATTTTCCAACTAAGTGAGTTAGCAATATATGATACTATCTCATCAATTTCATTAGTAAACTGTTGATTATTATAGTCGCTAGTTGTTAAAAAATGTACATGTATCATATAATTATGGTTATTTTTATTAAACTCATATATTATTCCAATATGATCATAAGTACTATTAGTATCACGATTTGGATTAGAATAATATTCTTTATTTACAGTTAATTCTTTTAATTTAATAGTTTCTGTTTTAAGAATTTCATAACCACCATTTTCTTGTGAAGCTTTAATTTTATTTCGTGTGTTGTCTGTTATATTAGATTCAATCCAATTTTCATGTGTATCAATAGTTAAATAATGGTTAGTAACACTTATTTTATGATCATTATCTGGATTTAAATTAGTAATAACATCCCATCCATCAGGAACTTTAAAATTACTATTTTTCATATGTGCTGTATGATCTTGTTCTAAACTTAAAATATTATTAATTGTATTTACATTAATTGCCATAAATAATAATATAAAAACTACAATACCTATTGTGATAATTATTTTATATTTTGCATTCATGAATTACCATCTTCTTCATTTGAACCTTTATGTTCTGTTTTTATCCATTTTCTTTCTTTTCTTAGAGTCATACTATAAAATGTCATGAAAAATAATGGTATTAAGTGGAATGAATATAACCAATATCCAATAGTGTTTTTTATAATCTCAAATGGAGAATATTTTTCACGATGTAATGATAATAAAAGACATGGAATAAAACCTACTGCAGATAATAGTCCAACAATATGTGGAGCATTTGCTACAAGTATTACTGTATGATCTAATAAGTACCATCCTATTATATTAGCAATGAAAACTAAAAATCCGAAAAAGATTAACATGTTTAATCCAAACCATAAAACATGCTCTATTATACCCATTTTTCTAAGAAATGGTATTGGTGCACGTAATATGCTTGGAGCATATATAAATAATGTTTCAAAGTTTCCTATAGACCAACGAGATCGTTGTCTTAAGAAAGGTACCCATTGACTAACAGCTTCTTGGTAAACAGTTGCTTCTTTACAAAAACGTATTTGTCCCTTTTCAATCATTAACCTTACACTTAAATTAAGATCTTCTGTTATAGCAAAACCATCCCAACCTTCACATTCAAAAATACTTTCTGTTTTAACAAATTGACCATTTCCACCTAAAAATCCAGCTTTTCCAAGGTTATCTTTAGCTCTTAAAATAGTGGCAAAATTTGCAAATTCTAGATGTTGCATATGTGTGAGAAAATTTTCCTTTTCATTATACATTTTTACCCTAGATTGAACTCCAACTACATTTTCATCATTTAAATAAGGTATTATTTTAGTAAGATAATCTGGTTTAACTCTTGTATCAGCATCAAAAACACCAATTATTTCTCCTTTTGATAATTTAAATGCATCATTAAGTACAAATCCTTTTCCTTTTCCTGAACGTGGAGGGACTCTTGTTATAATTCGAAGATGTTCGTATTTTGGTTTAAGACTTGCTAATACTTTTCCAGTATTATCTTCAGATCCATCATTAACAACAATTAATTCAAAATTCTTTTTACCCTCAGGAGTATTATAATCCATTGCAGCTAATGATTCAACACATTTTTTTATTGTAAATTCTTCATTATGTGCTGGAACCACTACAGTAACATAAGGATCTACTTCATATGGTATTGGTTCTTCTTGAGTTATTAAGCTAGCAAGAGATAAAGTTATCATTGCAACAGCAGGAATTGCTAATACATATTGGAGCCAAGTAATATTTGCTGTTAAAATACTTATTATAATAATAACTATAGATCCACCAAAAATTAGTATAACATCTGTTTTTTCTATTTTAAGTTCAATACTTTTTTCATGAACTTTATTTTCAACATAATAAACACTATTAAGATTTTCTGCATGTTTTTTTAATGCTACTTCTATTGTTTTTTCAATTTCGGATTTATTTAATGGTTTTGTTAAATAACCATATGGTGCAGTATTAATGGCTTGGGATGCAATAGCATTATCAGTATTTGCAGTTAAAAATATTATTGGGATATTTAAATATTCTAATTCTTTGGTAACTTCTATTCCTGTTTTATTTCCTTTGATAAAAATATCCATTAAAATAAGGTCAGGCATAGTTTTAGTAATTAAGTCTATTGCTTGATTAGCTGAAACTGCCATTCCAACAACTTCAAATCCTAATTCTTCTAAAGTTAGTTTTATATCTGTAGCAGTAATTACTTCATCTTCAACAATAAATACTTTAATTTTAGATGGTAATCTTACTTGTTTATCATAAGCTTCATAAGAATAAGGAGCATCAACTCTAGGATATTTTACACCTTTTTCATATTCATTTTTAGCTATTTTTTTAAGATTTTTATCTTCAAAATCAGTTGAATCTTTACTTAAACCTCTTGCAAGATCTATTTTTTCAGCTTCAATTTTTGATCTGTTAATAGTTAATTCAATTGTTCTGATAACATTTTGGAAATCAAAAGGTTTTTTAATAAATCCATATGGGGGGTTCATATTAGCTTTTTCAAAAGTAGTTTTGTCATCATATGCTGTTAAAAAGATTACAGGGAGTTCTAATGATAATATTTTTTTTGCTGCATCTATCCCAGTTAATTTTCCTTTGAGATTTATATCCATTAATACAACATCTGGTCTTAATTCAGCAGCAGTATCAATAGCTTTTTCACCAGAAACTTCCATACCTACTACAGTATAACCTGAATCTTCTAATCTATTTTTTAAATCTGAAGCAGTAATTACTTCATCTTCAACAATTAAAATTTTAGTCATTATATCCATTAAATAATTGTTTAATATGTTTATTCATTAAAAACCTTTTTTATTTTTTCTTTGTCAAAAGGTTTTGAGACATAACCATATTTTGTAATTTTGTTTATTTTTCCTATTATATCTTGATTTGAATTAGCAGTAACATAGATAATTGGGATATTTAAATTTTTTATTTTATCAGCAACTTCAAGTCCTGTTAAATCTCCTTTAATAAAAATATCCATTAATATTAAATCTGGGGATAGTTCTGTAGCAAGTTTGATTGCATTTTCACCTGAAATAGCCATCCCAATAACACTATGACCTAATGACTCTACAGTTAATTTTAAATCAAGAGATATTATTACTTCATCTTCTACAATTAATATTCTTTTATTCATACTATCGTCTTTTGTCATGTTAAATATATATATATATATATATATATTCTAATTTTTTTTCTTTTGAATTAATATCTTGCTAACAAAAGTCAAAAATAATAAATAGTTTTTAGAACTCTTTTTATTTTTAATTAAATATATTTTTTCTTAAAAAATTGAGTTTTGATAGACACTTTTATTAATTAAAAAAATAATAATTATAATACTGTTAATTATTACTTAATACAAATTTATAACGAAAAATTTCTTTGTATTCTATTACTTGTAATTTGTATTCTATTACTTATATCTATTTATTAATATATAAACTGGTTAGTGGATTTAATTAAGTAAAATTTAATATTAATTAAAATATTTTGAATTGATAAAAATTCAAATTGATACAATTAATAATAAATACTTTAAAAAAATTAAAAAATAAAGTAAGAAGTTTATTAATTGTTATATGTTATATCAATAGTACATCCATTTTTATTTTCAATATTAATATTACCTTCTAATTGTATAACTAATGAATTAATTAAATTAATACCAAAACCACTAATATAATCTTTATTTAAACCAACACCATTATCTGAAATTAATAAATTATACTCAAATTCTTGTTTACTAAATTTAACTGAAATTTCACCTTTTTTATTTAAAAATGCATATTTTATAGAATTAGTTACAGCTTCATTAATAATTAATCCTATAGGTATAGCTGTTTCCATATCAATTCCAATAATATCTGAATCGTCATCACAATTTTTTACATTTAATTTAAATTCAATTTCCCCAGTATCATAAGCATATTGAATTTCACTAAGCAATTTACTTAAATAAGCTTTGAAATCAAGATATTTAAAGTCTGTTGATTGATAAAAAAATTCATGCACTAATGCCATAGATTTTACACGAACCTGAGCATCAGTTAATGCTTCTTTAATAACTTCATCTTTAGTATTGTGTGACTGTAAACTTAATAAACTATTTATTATCTGTAAATTATTTTTCACTCTATGATGAATTTCTGATAATAATGAATTTTTTTGATCAATAAGTTTCTTCATTGAAGATTCATCTTCTTTTTGAGTTGTTAAATCATATAATGATATTACACAACCATCAAATTTATTATCAAGAATTACAGGTGAACATGTTCCATTTAAATATATATTTTTACCATCCTTTGGAACAACATGCCAAAAGTTTAATTCAACATCTTGTAATGTTTCTTTGGCTTTTTGATACTCATCATATATAGGTAATTTAAAATCATTTTCAGAATGAAGATATTCTCCTTTTCTATTAATTCCAATAAGATTATACATTGAGTTGTTATGATATATAACTTTGTCATTTTTATCAATGTAAGCTATATTATCACCTAATTTAGATAATATTATTTCATAATAATTTGATGTTACAATTTGTTCTTCTTCTAACGTATCTATTTTAGTTTCATTAATTTTTCGATTATCATACATGATTAATATTATTGAAATAAGGATTATAGCTATTACAAATCCACAAAAT
Source organism: Methanobacteriaceae archaeon (assembly GCA_030539615.1). Taxonomy (GTDB): domain Archaea; phylum Methanobacteriota; class Methanobacteria; order Methanobacteriales; family Methanobacteriaceae; genus Methanosphaera. The sequence goes on from JAUNXU010000028.1 coordinate 12,572, forward strand.
AATAATATTGCATTATTAATACTAAAGGAATATGTTTTAACCATATGCATTAAAACAACAGCAATACTTGTGATAAATAAAATATCAATAAATAAAGTTCTTAATGAATCAACATATTTTTTATTAAAATATTTAAATAGTCCTAAATCCAAAGAATTGTTTATTGATAAAATTGATCCAAATATGAAGAAAAATAAAACATAAATTATTGTAATCATTTCTTCATGAAGACTTGTATAAAATACACTTATAACTCCCATTACTAATAATAAAATTTCTAATATTTGAGCAATATAAATCCCTTTTTCATTATTGAGATAAATTAAAAATATAATGATTAAAGATAGAATATACAATATACAACACACAGATAAAAAACTAAAACTCTCAGTGTAAAAATCATTAAATGTTATAATAATTTCTGGAATCAGCATACTTGAAGCTAGTATGGTTATAATATAAAAAATATAGTATAACTTATCGAATTTTTTAAGTTTTAATTGAAAAGTCAATACAGATAATGTTAATAATATATAAAGAAATGATAATTTAGCATAACTTGTAGCAGAATGACTTTGAAAAACATATAGATTAAATACAATAGACAGGATACTATATAAAATAATAAAAATTCCTATTTGTATATTAATATTTTTGAGTTTTTCAAGATCATTAAAATCTAACTTTTTAATATTCTCTTTTTTAAATATTTTTTGATAAAACATTTTTTTCAACCACATTTAAATTTATAACTTTTTATCAATCATTAAATCTAATAAAAAACGCTTTTTTTGGAATAATAATCTTTTTTATCCTAATTTTTTAATTTGTATTAATGATTTTATAGGTACACCATCAATTGTTGTTAATCCTTTTTTATCTATAAGTACAGTTACAGCTATTGGTGTAGCTCCCTGATTTCGGTATGATTTTATAGTTTCTTTTATTGTATTTCCACTTGTAATAACATCATCTACTATAACAATTTTCTTTTTTTTCGTATCTGTGAAATTGTTACTTATTGTTCCACTTATTGTTTTATTTGTACTATGTTCTGTTTTCATATGTTTTATTGGTTGAAATATTGAAAGTTCAGCATCTAATAAATCAGCCATTATTGTTGCAAATGGAATTCCACTAATAGTTATTCCAACTATTGCATCAATTTTTCCATATTCTAATGTTAAATCAGCTAATGCTTCTGATATATATCTTGTTCTAGTTGAGCTTGAACCTATGGTTTTCCAATTTATTGCAAAATCATCTGGTTTATTGGTTTTTTGTGTTTTATTCGTCATTTGTAATGTTAACCATTGTGCTGTATCTTTAGATATGTTTAATTCATCTGCTATTTCTCCAGTAGTTAATCCTTTGTTTCTTAGTTCTGATGCTTTTTGTATTAATTCATTTTCCATGGGGTTTTTTCTCCTTTTATATTTTTTTAGTTTAGATGTACAAGTGTTGATTCTTTTGTAGATCTTATTGCTGCCTGTACAACTTCTAATGCATTATATCCATCCATACCTGTAATTGGTGGTTTGGTATTATTATCCACAGCATCGATAAATGATTTTAATTCTTCTTTTAATGGTTCTTTATTTGCTATTGGGATATTTTCAGAATGATCTTTTTGATATAATTTTAAGGTTTGATTTCCATAGTCGATACTTATTATTCCTTCTGTTCCTGTAATATCTAATTGTCTTTTTTTGTATGGGGTTAACCAATTTGTTTCTAGAATACTTACAACACCATTTTGATATTTTGTCATTATTTCTGCATGATCTTCAAATTCACAACCTTTTAATCTGTTTCCCATATTTGCATATACTGTCTTTGCAGGGCTTTTAAATAAATAATGGAATATGTCTATATCATGGATTGCTAAGTCAATTGATACTCCTACATCCCGTATTCTTGGAGGATAGGGGCCTAATCGTTTTGCTGAAGCAGATACTATGTTTCCAATAATTTCTTGATCTAATAATTCTTTTGCTTTTTGAACTGCTGGATTAAATCGTTCAACATGACCTGTCATTAATTTTACTCCAGTTTCTTCAGCAGCTTTTATCATTTCTCTTGCTTCAGGTAATTTTGGTGCTATTGGTTTTTCTACAAGCACATTTTTTCCAGCTTCTATTGCTCGTAGTACTACTTCTTTATGGAATACTGTTGGAACACATATATTTACTGCAGTAATATCTTCTATTTGGAGTATATTGTCATAATCCACATATCCTACAGTATTGAATTCTTTGGATACTTGGTCTAATGTTCCTCTCATCATATCTGAAATTGCTAATAAGTTTGCACATTTTAGTTCAGAGTATATTCGCACATGATTGTAACCCATTGCTCCAACACCAATTACACCTACATTTGTTTCTTTCACGACTTAGTCCTCCACTAATGATTCTGCAAGTTTTTCACCTATTTGCTTTGCATTTTTCATTTTACCTGTTTCTGTTTTGTCTGCTAGAAGTTTTCCATTAGGAGTTAGTAGTATACTATGTGCTTTTATTTGATCGTTTGTGACTTTAGAAACTATACCTACAGGCCATTGACAACCAACACCTAATTTTTCTAATAATGTTTTTTCACATATTGTTTCATATTGTGTTGGTATATGATTGATTTGTTCTATGTCTTTTTTATATTGGCTGTCTTTATGTGTCATTACAGCTAATGCTCCTTGTCCTGCAGGGGGCATTAAATAATTATCATCAAAAATATGGCTTATATTGTCTTGTAGTCCTAGTCTGTTAATTCCAGCTTGAGCCATAATAGTTCCATCATACAGACCATCTTTTATTTTTTGAATTCTAGTATCTATATTTCCCCTTATGGGTTTTGCAGTTATTTTTTTCCCTTGGTAAATGCAAAATGCTTGTCTTCTAATACTACTTGTTCCAATAGTTGCATTTTCAGGTAAATTATCCCATGAATATTTAGAGATTAATACTTCATTTATTTTTTCTCTAGGTGGTGTTGCTGTTATTGTAAGTTCTGGATCTAATTGGCTTGGAAGATCTTTAAAACTATGTACTGCAAAGTCTATCTCATTATTTTTCAATGCTTCATCTAATTCTTTAGTGAATATTCCCTTTGCATCAATATTATATAATTGTGAATCTTTGATTTTGTCACCTGTTGTTTTTATTATTTTTATTTCTATCTTTTCGCCTGTTATTTCTTCTAAAGATTTAACAACAGTTTTTGTTTGTGTTAGTGCTAATTTACTTCCTCTTGTACCAACTATCACGTGTGTTTAGCCTCCAAATGATATATATTATGATGATTATTAATCTGCTTTTTTAGATTGAAAAATAAATAAATTATGTTCTTTGTTATTAATTTAATGAAAAATGCTGAACTTGTATTCTTTTTATCATCGTTTATTATAATATTATTTTTTAATGGTAAAATAATTTTTATATTAATATATTATATTTATTGTAGATAATATAAATTTATTGGTTATGATAGATTTGATAACTCATTTTATGATATTTTATTTGAATAAATCTAATTATTGATTTAGTAATTTATTTAAGTAGTTTTTTTGAGCTAAAATTAAGTATTACTAATTTTTGTATTTTATCTTTTAGCTAAATTATAATAATTAGATCTATAAATTATTAATATAATATTTATATCTTTATTTTTTATACTATCATTTATTGCTGTATCAAGTTTTTTATAATATTTTTTATCTTCTATACTCTTGTATAAATTGTATCCTAATTCATCTGTAAATATTAAATTAATTTCATCTTTTATTTTATTTAAATAGTTTATAAGTGAAATTTCATTTATTTCTTCACAAGTTATCCCATATTCTCCACCAAGAATTATTGTAGGATTTTTAGCATATCTTTTAATATTTTTTATTGATTCTTTTATACTAGATATATTTAATCCAGGATTTATTTCTTCAAATATGAGAGTATTATTTTTTTTATAATATGAACTTCTACCAGGTATTGGATTAATGTTTTTTAATTGTTTTTGTATTATATTTGGATTTATTTCAAGCATTAAACAACAGCATATACTTGCACATATATTTTTAATATAATAATCAGATAATCCAAAACAAGTAATATTTAAGTTTCCAGATATATGAGAATCCGTTATTGTTACAAGATTATTATACTCTAATATAAAATTAGTATTATAATAATCATATTTGATATTGTTACATGATATTTCATGTTTTAATGGATGATCTTTTATAGTAAATAAGTTTGAATAAGGAAAGTTTTTATAATAAGTTTCATAAGTTTCTTTCTCACATAAACTTTTTCTACAATTAAAAATATTTTGTTTTGCAATACTTGCAGATGATGTATTATAACTAATTGGATAATCTTCAACAATATTAGTTAAAACTCCAATATCACAAAAAGAACTAACACCAAGAGAAACTTCAAAAACACAAATATCAATAGAAGATAATAAATTCATATCTATTACTTTATTAAAAGCTGTTATAATACTAGCAGGAGTAATACTAATATTTTCAATTAATTTAATAGTTTTTTCTTTTGATTTATAAATTAAACCATTACTAGTAAGAACTAAGACATTATAATCAGATAATATTTCTGATATAATATTAACAACTGTTGTTTTACCTTTAACACCTGTAACTTCAACAATTTTAAAATCAAAATTATATATTTTTTTATATTTTTTAAGAATATAATTTACTGCTTGGTGATGAGTATAATCAATATGGATAAATGGAGGAGTATGAACTGGTCCTATAACAATACAATTATTAATATCTGAAATAGTTTCTTTATTAACTATGTTGATATTTTCTTTTTTCAATTCTTTTATATCTTCTTTAGTTAATTTGTTATAAATATCACAAATAAATAAATTAGATTTAGTAATTTTTTTAAAAGCATTAATTAAAATTAATCCTCCATGATTAACATCAACAACAACAATATTAGAAATCAAAATAAAACACACACCTAAAAATAAAAGAAATAAAAGGATAAAATATTATCCAGAAGTAAGTTTTTCATGAACACGGCTGTAGAAATCTTTTTTAAATCTAACAAAACATGCGGGATCACTAGATTTAGTAAGAGTCATAAAATCTTTATAACAAATAGACTCTTCATCATTACCATCAATAACAGCAAAAGCTTTTTTTCCTTCACGAATAAATTTAACTACAATTTCACTATCAGCCGGAATAATTGTTGGTCGAGAACTTAATTTAAATGGACATATTGGAACAATTAAAATGGCATTAACACGAGGATCTACAATTGGTCCTCCTGCTGACATAGAATATGCTGTAGATCCACTAGGTGTAGAAATTATTAAACCATCGGCACGTATTACATCAATAATTTCATCATCAACAGAAATTTCTACATGAATCATTTTAGCAGGTTGACGAGTCATAATAACCACTTCATTTAAAGCACTTTTTAACTGACCATTATGAGTAATATCAATTTGCATACGTTCTTCAACAAAATAATCATTATCTAATAATTTACCAAGATATTTAAAAGTATCTTCAGGTTCAATTTCTGTTAAAAAACCAACAGTTCCCATATTAATACTTAATATAGGTATTTTTTTAGAAGATAAAGCATTTTGAGTTTTAAGAATAGTACCATCACCACCAATACAAATAACTATATCTGATTCCATATCTGTGATTTTAACACCAAGATATTCATATTCACTACCAATAACTTTAGCAATTTCATCATCAATAGAAACAGTAACATTATTATCATGTAAATATCTAATAATATCTCTAGTTAAACTAATAGATGACTCTCTATCATAACGAGCAACAATTCCAATTTTCATAATAAATCCCATAAATTCCTATTTTTTTTTATTAGTTAATTAATTTAACAATTTCATCATGTACATGTTCATTAGCTGAAGCAACAATAGATGTTTTTTCAGATAATTTTAGATTACTTTTAAGTTTACAAGAAGATTTATCGGTAACAATACCACCTGTTTCAGTAATAATTAATTGAGCAGCAGCAATATCTAAAATACGTACAATATTTCTACCATCAATAAAAGAATCATAAGTACCATCAGCAACATAACATAATTCAACAGCAATAGATCCTAAGATACGCATTCTACGAACAATTTTACATAATTCATCAATTTGTTCAAGTTTTGCCCTATAAATATAAGCGCCAACAGTAGCTTCTTCTAACTTTTTAATTTTTGATAGATTCATAGATTTTCCATTTTTAAATGAACCATTACCTTTAATTGCATGATAAATATCACCTGTAGGGAAGTTTTTAACAAAACCAATATTAATATCATTTAAAGTTAAATCTTCTACATTATATTTATCTTCAATTTTAGCAACAGCAATAGAAATACCATAACATGGAATCTTTTTTAAAGCATTAGTTGTTCCATCAAGAGGATCTAAAATTATAACAATTTTAGGATCATCATTACCAATCTTAATTTCACCAATTTCTTCACTTATTAAAATTAAAGATTCATTAGAAGATTCTAATACACTAATAGCAGCTTTTTCTGCAATATCATCAATTTTGTGTGTAGGAGTACCATCAGCTCCAATTTTAATAATTTCATTTATATGTGGGTCATCACGAGCATTTTTAACGGCTTCTTGAGTTTTATCACATATTTTATATAATATATTTAACCAATAATCTGTTTCTTTCTGATTCATCATTAAATTCAACATCCTAAAAAATAAAAAAATTGTTAATAATATATTATAGTTATATAATTCATAGTATATTTTTATTTTTTTTTTAGTTTTGTTGTTTTAAATGTTTTTTGTCATTGAATTATAAAAAATTAAATTTTCTAAAAAAAAATGGCTTTTATTAGACACTTTTTTTTCAAAAAAAATAGGTGTGTGAGTATAAATATTATAATTGGGGATGATATATTACTGCAGCGACTACTGATGCATTTTCTTTTACAGTGTGCGTTTTGCTAATTGTTTGTAAATTTAACATTTCTAAGTTTCGTTTTTCCATCATGTATTCTACCATGAATTTTGATTCTTTTTCAAGTTCTTTTAATGGTATATTAGTTCCACTTATTTCTGTTACACAACCCATTTCTTTGGCTTGTGCTATACTTAACACTGCACTTATTTTATCTCCAGGAGTGTTTGAGTGTTGGTGTGATAGTACACAGTTTGTCATAGCTCCTGGATCTAAATGTGGCATGTTGATTATTTGTGTATTTGGTGGTAACATGCTTGATACTGGTATTAAATTTACGTCACCTATTTTTGCATCTGTTAATGCATTATCAAATGCATTTAATTTTGTTGGTCCTTCTGATTTTCCTGCTGTTAATGAGATTTTCATATATTCAATCCTTATTTGGTAATATTGTTATTGGAACATTTGTATTTTTTATAACATGTTTTATTGTGTCTCCAGTTACTAAATGATCTAATGTATTTCCATTTGATTTAACTAAGATTACATGATCTATTGATTTATCATTTTTTATGATTTTTTCTATTTCTTCACCTGAATTTCCTATTTTTGATATTTGATTTATTTTTATATTCGGATATATTTTTTCTAGTTCTTTTTTTGTATGATTTAATATGTCTTGTCCATAGTTTTTTAATTGGTTTTCATAGTCTTTTTTTATAATTTGTTGTGGTAGAAATTCTAATGTGGGGATGGTTGTTACTGTTACTAGTGTTATTTGGGTTATTGTTATTTTTTCTAATATTTCTTTTATATTTTTAATTGATTTTTCTTTATCTTTTATAGGGATTAATATGTGCATTTATTATCCTTCCTTTTTTTTAGTGTATATTATTTTTATTTTTTTTCTTTTATATTTTTATTATATATAAATAGATAACTATATAAGTATATTCTTATATATTAATCAATATGGAAAATGAAAAAAAAGTTGAAGACTTAGAAGAAATATTTAAAGCACTAAGTAATCCGAACAGACTAAAAATCATTTATATAATCTCAAAAAAAGAAAATAAATCAACAACAGTGACAGAAATAACAAAAACAATGAAAATAACACAACCAGCAGCATCACAACACTTAAAAATATTAAAAACAGTAAAAATTCTAGAATCAAAAAAAGAAGGAAACAATATATATTATAAAATAAATGATCAAACAGTCTCAACTAGAAAAAAAGAAATAGACACATTATTTACTTTAATACTAAAATAAAATCATTTTCCAAAATAAACTATAAAAAATAAAATATA